>NZ_CALHXD010000232.1 GCF_938040115.1 uncultured Campylobacter sp.
GTTACGGTCGGCGATACGTTTTTATGGGGTGGCAGCCCTAAAAAGCGCGCCCTGGAGCTAGAAAACGGCGACGAAGCGAGCGTGAAATACGAAAATTTCAGGGTCATAAAGATACGAAATCGCAGCAAAAATCTGACGGCGAAAAAATCGCAAGGCTTTTTTGAGAGGGTGTTTTTGTTTAGCGCAGATATCGCGATCAGCCTTTGCGCGGGACTTGCTTTGCTCTATGCTGGGACGATGGATTTTTGGTTTTCGCCTTTTGCGGGAATTGCCGGCTTGATAATCTTGCTCGGCGGAGTCTGCTTTAACGTGTTTTATAAGAAAGATTAGTTTTTGGCGCGGAGATTTTAAATTTGAGCCCGGCCACCGTAAATTTGACGCTAAAATTCGGCGTACAATTTGAGTAACGCGGGCAAGTCCGTCAAATTTAAGCCGCTCGCCCGCGTTTAAATTTACAAAAACGCTTGCAAATTTTGCCGAGCGCTAAATCGCGGAAATAGCGGCGATAAAGCTTAAATTTAGCGCGAGCTTCGTGATTTTATGGCGAGGCAAATTTACGCACGGCAAGGCCAACTGCGCCCGCTAAATTTAGCTTAAATTTCGCAAAAACTCCGCGTATTCTTTAGCTCCGCGCTCTAAATCGTCCTGGCTTGATACGTAGTCCACGCCCGGAGTCTCCTCGGCGCCGTAAAATGCAAAAAAGTCTCGGTAGTCGGCGCGAAAATAGTATTTAAACGCAAGCTCAAACGGCGTAAGAACCTCGCGCAAGCTAAAATGATAGCGTCCTTGCGGGCAGTAGTCGCTCTTTTTGATGCCTGCAGTCACGGCTAGCGCGACCTTGCGGCCCGCGATACCGTCCGAGCCGCGCCCATAGGCAAAACCGTGCGTCATCACCGCGTCGATCCATGATTTTAAAATCGGAGGGCAGGAGAAGTTATGAAGCGGAAACTGCAAAACGAGGGCGTCGTGGGCTCTGATGAGTTCTTGCTCGCGCGCGGCGTCGATATCGCCGCCCCCGTAAACCTGCGTCAGATCATGAACACTAAAGTGCTGTGGCTCTTTGAGCGCCTCTTGTAGTAGGCGTTTGTTTATGACCGAGTTGTGGATGCCTGGGTGAGCTAAGATGATTAGGGTTTTCATTTTTCTCCTTTTTAATCGAGCAAATTTTATCAAATTCGGCTTAAATTTTAGCGGAGCATTGCACGGTTTAGCGGCGCAAATTTGATGTAAATTTAGATCATTTTTACAAAAACGCTTGCAAATTTCGCAAATTTTCTTTTATGGATGCGGGGCGG
>NZ_CALHXD010000233.1 GCF_938040115.1 uncultured Campylobacter sp.
GATCTGGTCTGAGGTGGCGGTGTTTTGGGAAGTTTCGCGCACCAGTCCGAAGTCGGCGAGTTTGACCTGGTGGTCGCCGTTGATCAGGATGTTGTCTGGTTTGATGTCGCGGTGCACCATCCCAGCAGAGTGCGCCACAGAGAGTCCGGTGAGCATGCTGCGCATCACAGCTGCGGCGGCGTGCGGGGGCATGGGGCCGCGCTCAGCGAGGAGTTCGCGGAGGGTACCACCGTTGATGAGTTCCATGATGAGGAACAGGTGGTCGCCGTCTTCACCCGTGTCATAGACGTTGACCAAGCAGGGGTGCGACAGTTGCGCCATGGATCGCGCTTCCCGGCGGAAGCGGTCGCGGAAGATGGGGTCATCAATGTAGCGATCGTTATAAATATGAGCTTGTATTTTTCGGGATTTATGCCGAGGCTTCTTGCCTGATCGTCGCCCAGGCTTAGTAAATTTAACTTCCACGCAAGCGTGCAAAGTGCTACAAAGCAAACTCCCGTGACCGAGGCGATCTCGCCTAGGCTTTGCCATTTGGAGTAGTACAGCCCGCCCATCATCCAAAATGTGATCTCTCTTAGCTGCGCGTCCTCGCTTACGTATTTTACGATCGATACGCACGCCGAAAATATCGAGCTTACGATGACGCCCGATAAAATAAGCCCCACCACGGGCACTATGCCGCCGTTTTTTGCGAGCGTGTAGGACAAAAATACCGCAAAAAACGAAAATGCAAACGCACTTAAAGCGATATTAAAAAATATGCCTGAAAACAGTATCGCTAGCGCCGCACCCAGGGCCGCGCGCGAGCTCGCTCCGAGTATAAAGGGCTCTACGAGCGGGTTTTTAAAGCAGCCATGATATATCGCGCCCGCATTTGAAAGCGCGAAACCCACTATCACGGCGGTTAAAATTCTAGGCATTCTGATTTCAAAGATGACGGTTTGATCCATTTTTGAGATACCTGCGGCGGGGATATCAAAAATTTTCAAATTTAAAACGTCTAAAATTTTAGCGATCGAAATTTTATAATCCCCGAGCATGAGCGCCGCGATCATACAGAGCAAAAGCGCGCCCAAAAGAACGAATAAAAATAGTAAATTTGACTTAAAAGCGCCGGGCTTAAAAGTCATTCTCTACCGTCCAGTCTAAAATTTGCTCGCTTCTAAGCGCCTTTGCCTGCTCCTCGCTCACGCCGTAAACGTCTTTGTAAAAATCAAGGACGAATTTATGAACTTTGATGTCCGAAAATAGCTGCGGATAGGCCGCTTTTGCGATTATTAGGATATCTATCGGGTACTCCACGCGGCGCGCGCAGTTCATCGGCGACCACGGCATGGCGTAAACGCGCTTGTTTTTGATCGCTTTTAGCTCCTCTAGTTTTTCAAAATCTGCCGAATTTAAAAGCTCGCTTGCGGGGTGGTAGCCGTTTGAGGTCGGCAGCACGATGACGTCCGGATCTATCGCGTAAAGCTGCTCGGTACTTAGGATCACGTTTGAGCCGTCGCCTCTAAAGGCGTTTTTAGCACCCGCGATATTTTCGATGATGAAGGATTCGGGGGTATTTACGCCGTAAGCGCTCGCCACGCCGCCGTTTTTGCGGATGTTTGGATTAAGCCCCATGTAGAGCATGCTGACCTTCTCGTCGTCTTTTAAATTTGCCGTGCGCTCCTGCACGAGTTTTTGGGTTTTATCGAGGTATTCAAAGAGCTTTAGAGCCTTGTCTTTTTGTCCGAATATCTCTCCTAGCACCCGCATCTCCTCTTGCATCGTTGCGATTTCAGCGCCTCTTGGAGCATAGATCACCGCAAGCGGGATGCCTAGCGCCTCGATAGTGGCGATCGTTTTTTCTACCGCGTCTTTATTTGAGCCGCGTAGCGTGCAGTCTCCGATACGAAGGATCACTAGCTGCGGATTTTCGTTTGCTAAGGCCTCGAAATTTATGACGTTTCCTTGCGGCGAATTTACGCACGGCAGGTCATTTAGCCACGGATGTAGATACTTCATGACGTTCCATCCGCGAAGCGTGTAGTTTTCACCCGCCTTGGTAGTGAAGTCGTATTTGTAGTCTCGCTTCATAGACCACGAGCCGATGAGTTTGACCTTGTCGATCACGCCAAGATGCGTCATGACGCTCTCGACAAATCCGTCGTCGATCGTAGCGACTCGCTCAAGCGGAGATGCGATCTTGACCTCCGCGCCGCGCATATCTTTGACGCTAAACTCGCCGCCCAGCGCCAAGCCAAGCGCAAGCAAAAAGCCGAGTATAAATTTCATAAAAGCTCCTTTTGTGAGGATAAATTTAACCTCGTCATTATAGCCTAGTATGATGAAATTTAAATTAATATTACTGCAGGACTACAAAAACATAAAATTTAAAATAA
>NZ_CALHXD010000234.1 GCF_938040115.1 uncultured Campylobacter sp.
CGGCGCAGTAGTGGAGGAGGCGTACGAGACGGCGAGATTTTTAGGCAACGACGCGCGTAAATTTAGCGACGCGGGCGTGGCGGGGCTGCACAGACTGATCGCAAATTTAGAGCAGATACGCGGCGCAAAGGTCGTGATCGCGGTAGCAGGTATGGAGGGCGCGCTAGCTAGCGTGCTCGCAGGCCTCGTGAGCGTGCCGGTGATCGCGGTACCCACCAGCGTGGGATACGGGGCAAGCTTTGGCGGACTGGCGGCGCTGCTGGCGATGCTAAACAGCTGCGCAAACGGCGTCAGCGTCGTAAATATCGACAACGGCTTTGGCGCCGCGTATAACGCGAGCCTGATAAATCATCTCTAAATTTACGCCGCGCGCGAGGCAAATTTAACGGCTAAATTTGAAGGCTAAATTTAAAAGGAAGGCGTTGCGAGAGGAAAATTTAAGAGAGCAAAAAAGTGCTGCAAAGCTCGCGCAAAAGCCGCAAACGAGGCAAAGCGCGAGAACGAGGCTAGCGTTTTTAGCCGCGGCGGTTTTGATTTTGGCGGCTGAAATTTACATCGCGATCTGCGTAAAGGGCGGTTTCGTGCGGCACTATGCGGGCGACGTTTTGGCCGTCATCTTGCTTTACGCTTTGGCTCGGGCTGCTTTTAGCGCACCGCCTTTAAATTTGCCGCTTAAAATTTTCGCATTTGCCGCAGCCTTGGAGCTCGCGCAGTATCTGGGCGCCGTGCAAATTTTAGGCGTAGAAAATAAAATTTTAAAAGTAATGATCGGCGGAACGTTTGATTTTGCCGATTTGCTCTGCTACGCCGTAGGCTGCGTCATGGCGGGCGTTTATGAAAAATTTGAAAAAAGGAGAAGCGATGGATAAAGAAAAAGCCGTGCAAAAGATGACCGAGGTCATGGCGAAATTCGTCGGCTACACGGGCAAGGTGCTGCCCGACGACGTGATGGCGAAGCTGCTGGGGCTTAGTGAGCGCGAAACGCAGCCGCTGGCAAAGGAGATCTACAAAACGATGTTTGAAAACCAGCGCCTAGCTAAGCAGCTAGACCGTCCGTCCTGCCAGGATACGGGCGTGATCCAGTTTTTCGTGCGTTGCGGCTCGAACTTCCCGCTCATCGGCGAGCTTGAGGAGCTGCTGCGAGAGGCCGTACTGCG
>NZ_CALHXD010000235.1 GCF_938040115.1 uncultured Campylobacter sp.
AAAAGAGGGCTTGGCTATGTTGTTAAGGATTAAACAAGCACTTGCAAACATCCCGATAACCGCGCGCGTAACGCTTTGGTACTCGTTTTTTATCATCGTTATCGTGGCGGCTCTCATTGCCATCTCGGCGGTCGTAGCGGATGAGGTTTTTGAGGACGTGAGCCAAAAAAAGCTAGCCAAATCAGTCACCAAAATCGCCAATAATACGGAAGAATTTGAACCCTATGATGATGGGATATTTTTTATAAAATACAGTGTAAATGGCGAAGTGCTCGGCGGTTTGGTGCCTAAAAATTTTGATGGTTCGCTTAAAATGGATAGCGGCGAGGTGAGATATTATGAAAACGGAGAAAACCGCTTTTACTACTATGACATCGCAGCTAAAGGCAAGAAAGTCTGGATCAGAGGCGTCATAAATGCGGAGAGATTTTTCAAAAAAGAGGGGCTATTTTTGCTTGCCCTCGGCGTCTTTGTTCCAGTTTTATTTGCCTTTGTGCTTTATGGTGGTCACAAAACGATAAAAAATGCCCTAAAACCAGTCGCCACGATATCTGAAACAGCCCTTGATATAGGCTCTAGCAAGGACTTTTCAAAGCGTATCGAGCTACCCGCTGGCAAGGACGAGCTGCACGCACTTGCGAGCGTTTTTAACAAGATGCTTGACTCGCTAGAAAAGGTCTATCAAAGTGAAAAACAGCTCACCTCAGACGTCTCACATGAGCTTAGAACGCCGCTATCAATCATCATGGCTGAGAGCGACTACGCCGCAAGCTACGCGCAAAATTTAGACGAGGCCAAAGAGTCGCTGGACGTCATCTCAAGGCAGTCAAGAAAGATTACCTTACTGATAGATCAAATTTTAGAGCTCTCAAGGCTAGAATCAGGTAGAAATTTAACCTTAAAGCGCATAAATTTAAGCGATATACTGCAAAATTTAGCCACCGACTATGAAAAACTAGCAAGCGCCAAAGGGATTAAATTTAGCTGCGAGATCGCACCAGATGTTGAAATCTTAGGCGATGAGCTGATGATATCAAGGCTGGCTGATAACTTTTTAAGCAACGCGCTAAAATTTACTGCAAACAAGATCGAGCTAGGCTTAAGCGCGACCAAAACGCACGCGTTACTATCCGTAAAAGATGATGGTAACGGAATTTCTCAAAAAGATATTGAGCTAATCTGGAATAAATTTTACCAAGCTGATAGCTCAAGAAATAAAAATGCAAACACAGGCAGCGGCCTTGGGCTAGCCATCGCGGCAAATATCGCCAAAATCCACGGCGCAAAGCTCGGAGTAAAGA
>NZ_CALHXD010000236.1 GCF_938040115.1 uncultured Campylobacter sp.
AATTTTAGTTTTTCAGTTTAATTATTTCAATCCGTCCAAATTTAATACTAGTTTTTGCCTTTTGCGCTTAGCCTGCCCATAGTCCCCAAGTCGGGTGATTTTTAGCTTGATGAGCGGCAAACGGCTCGCTAAAATACCCCTGCCTAAACGCGACGTGATACGCGCGCTCGCCGCAGTATCTTTTTAGCCTAAACGCTTCGCCGCCGATACTCATTTCATCGCTAGCTTTCGCTTTTTGGACTCGGCTTTCTTCGCTCGGCGCGTTTTTGCCGGATTTGGGGTCGTTTAAATTTTCATCCGCTTGCGAATTTAGCTTGCTAGCATTAAATTTGACGTCATTTATGACGCCTTGCGTCTGGCTTAAATTTTCATCCGCCAGCTCCGCGCCGTTTGCGCCTCCCGTAAATTTAACCCTCTCAAGCGTAAAGCCTACGTCCTCCAAATAGTAGCCTAGATGCTCGCTAAGGCTGCCCTTATGCTTCAAAAACTTCTCCGCCGCCGCAGTCTCGCAGGCAAATTTTATATTTCGCGGCTGTCTTGTTTGCAGCAGGCACTCAAAAAGCCTTTGTTTATCGCCCCTGCTAGTTTGCGCGCTAGCTAGCCTCTCGCGCCAGATCTGCGAGCTCTCGTAGTCTAGCTCGCGCCACGGATAGCACTCATAGTATGTCCCGTCGTTTGGTCGCAAGCTAAAAATCTCGCTAAGAAACGGGTGCAAAAGCGGCGCAAACTCGAGGCTTGCTACGGCGATAACACCCCGGGCGTTTATTTGTCGCGCACTATTTTTGTTTGCTTGCTTTTTATCTCTTTGCGCCTCGTTTTTAGCTCCGCCCTCCTCGCACAAAATCTCCATCGCCGTAGAGACCAAAGCCCTAAAATCCTCTTTGCTAACGTAGCTCATAGCGTCATCTAGTAGCGCGCCGCTCTCTCGCCACCCGCGCAGTAAGCTATCAGCTAGCATAAAATACGCCGCCTCGTCGCCCTTTAGCCGCCAAAGCCCTCTCGCTCAAAATCCCGCGCTAACGCTAGCGCCTCGTCTTGTTTGCTCATATAGTTTCCTTTTTTAAAATTTTTTGCGAAAATTTAGCCGAGATTTTAAATTTTTGGCCGGGTAAATTTGACGCAAGGCGCCGTTTATGCGAATTTGGCGCCTTGCTGCTAGTAGTTAAAAAGTATTTTCTCTCTTTTCAAGCACGAGATGAAGGATATATGTCGCTGCAAATGCTACCGCGCTAGGCACTATCCAGCCTAGCATAGAGTCGTAAAACGGCATTTTTTTAACAAGATCCGTCACTAGCGGCACGGAGACGCCCGCGATATCAAGGCCGTTTATCGTGCCGACGACCACGCAGACGTAGACGCAGGTGCGGTAGACGAGCTTGCTCGAGTCAATCAGCGGGTTGATGAGCGAAAGGATGATGAGCATGATGGCGATCGGATAGATGGCGATGAGCACCGGTATGGAGCCCTTGATGATGGTCGTGAGGCCGAAATTCGCCACGCCAAAGCCGATCAAGCACCACGCCGCGACCCAAATTTTGTATTTGACTCGTCCGCCCGTTAGCTCCTCGAAGTATTCGCTAGCAGAGCTGATGAGTCCAAGCGTCGTCGTGATACAAGCTAGGAAAAACGCCGAACCCAGCACCAAAACGCCCGCCTTGCCGAAATAATGACCGCTAATGCGAGATAGCAACTCAGCTCCGTTTATCTCCGGCGCGTCTTTAAACAGCTCCGCCGATGTCGCACCCAAGTAGCCCAGCATCAAGTAAATCACCATCAAAATCACGCCCGCCGTCATGCCTGCCTTTATCGTCGATGAAACCAGGTGGCGCTCGTCTTTTACGCCCACGGTTCTGATAGCGTTTATCACGATGATACCAAACGCCAGCGACGCCAGCGCATCCATCGTCTGATAGCCCTCTACAAAGCCCTTAGCTGCGGCGCGCTGCGCGTAGTCACCGCTAGGAGCGACGAACTCGCCGATCGGGAACAAAAATCCCGCTCCAAAAAGTAGCAAAATAAGTACCAAAAGCAGCGGAGTTAGGTATTTGCCGAGTAGATCGACTAGTTTTGAGGGATTTAGGCAGATGTAATAATTTAGCGCAAAATACGCCGCCGAGTAAAAAAAC
>NZ_CALHXD010000237.1 GCF_938040115.1 uncultured Campylobacter sp.
AGCGCATAAACGGCGAGGAATTTTTGGCCGTGCGCACCGACTACGGCTGCTTTAGTCTTTATAAAATTTAAGGAAAAATATGTTTTATTTTTTACTCGGTATTTACTTTTTTTACGTTGCCATAAAGGCGTGGCTGGCGATTTTTCAGATAAACTTTATCCGCTCGGAGGCTAAAAAGCCCGCCGTCGTGCTAGAGCAGGGCGAGTACGAATCAGCCGCCGCAGCCGCGATAAGCAATCAAAAATTTGAGATAGCTAGCCTTCTCTATCACGCTGCGATATTTGTGATGTGGGCGTGCTGGGGGCTGGGCGAGCTGTATGAGAGCGCCTATAAAACGGGAGAACTGCGAGATCATATCATCTTTGTGATGAGCTTTTTGATCATCTCGTCGCTGCTGGAGCTACCGCTAAATATTTACGAAACTTTCGTCAAAGACAAAAGGCTCGGCTTTTCAAACGTAACGCCTAAAATTTTCGCGCTCGATCTACTTAAAACGCTTGCGCTAACGCTTGTGTTTGGCACGCTGTTTGTGTGGCTGGTGCTGCTTTGCATTGGATTTTTGGGCGATTTTTGGTGGTTTTGGGCGTTTTTGCTGAGCTTCTCGGTCGCGCTCGTTATAAATCTCATCTACCCGACGCTCATCGCGCCTATCTTTAACAAAATGCAGGCGCTGGAAGAAGGCGAGCTAAAAAGCCGTATAGAAGGGCTTTTGACGCAGTGCGGCTTTAAAAGTAGCGGCGTTTTTACGATAGACGCTAGCAAGCGCGACAACCGCTTAAACGCCTATTTTGGCGGCCTTGGCGCGACTAAGCGCGTGGTGCTTTTCGACACGCTCGTTAAAAAACTAAGTCTTGCCGAGATAATCGCCGTTTTGGGGCATGAGCTCGGGCACTTTAAGCACAAAGATATCCTAAAAATGATCGCCCTAAGCGCGGTTATGCTTTTTGCGATGTTTTTTATATTCGGCAACATCCCCGACGCGGCGTATCAGGCGCTGGGACTCAGCCCGGCAGGCGGCGGAGTGATCATGTTTTTGCTACTTTTCTCGCCGATTTTCGGGTTTTTATTTTCGCCTATTAGCTCGTATTTTAGTCGCGCGAACGAATTTGGCGCCGATAAATTCTCAGGCGAGGTTTCAAACAAAGCCGACATGATAAGCGCGCTAAAAAAGCTAGGCTCCGAAAACAAGGCCTTCCCGAAGGCTCATCCGCTCTACGCCTTTTTCTATCACTCGCACCCAAGCCTTTTTGAGCGTATAAACGAGCTGGAAAATGACGGTAAATGACGCGCTAAAAGCCGCTGTCTCGCAGATAGCTCCAGCATGCGAGATAAACGGCGCAAATCCGGTGCGCATAGCCAAGGCTCTTTTGATACAACACCTCGGCGTAAAAATCGAGTGGGTTTTTTTAAATTTAAATCGCGAATTAGAGAATACGGAGGGTTATTTTGCGCTGGCAAGCCGTTTCGCAAATCACGAGCCGCTTGAATATATCACGGGCGAAGCGGGCTTTTACGGGCTTACTTTTAACGTAAAAAAGGGCGTCTTGATCCCGCGCCCCGAAACTGAAATTTTAGTCGAAAAATCGCTTGAGATTTTGTCAAATTTACCCTCGCAAAATGAGCCGTCCCTAGTCGCCGAGATCGGCACGGGAAGCGGGATAATCAGTATCTGTCTCGCGCTAAACTCAAAGGCTAAAATCATAGCATCAGATATCAGCGACGATGCGTTAAATTTAGCTCGCGAGAACGCCGCAAAATTTGGCGTAGAGGACAAAATAGAGTTCGTAAAATGCGCGTATCTGGATCAAATTTACGGACGGTTTGATCTGCTCGTTTCAAACCCGCCTTATATCGCGCGGGACTACGAGCTTGATAAATTCGTACTAAACGAGCCGCACGAGGCGCTCTTTGGCGGCGCGGCGGGCGACGAGATCTTAAAAAACATTATCCTTGTCGCTAAAAATCGCGGCGTAAAATACCTAGCCTGCGAGATGGGCTACGATCAGCAAGAAAGTATGCAAAGCGCGCTTAAATTTAACGGGTTCGAGGCGGAGTTTTACAAGGATTTAGCTGGATTTGACCGCGGATTCGTCGCGCGAAATATATTTGCAAATTTCTAAATTTGCGCGCAGTTTTGGCTTTTGCTGGTAAACTAAATTTGCCCCAGCTTGCGTCAAATTTAGCACTCGCAAATTTCCGCCCTTTTTGCTTAAATTTAGCGGATTTTAAATGCTATAACCCTAAAATGCGTGCGATAAATCAAAAAAAGGAAAATCATGAAAAGCATTTATTTTTTACTTTTGGGCGCGCTCATCGGCACGGAGCTAGCTCTGGGCGCCCTAGTCGCACCCACGATTTTTTATCCGCAGAGCATACTTGGCGAGGGCGTACTCACGCAGTTTCAAAGCGGCAAACTGATGGCTACGATATTTGTTAAATTTAACTACGCCTTGCTAGCCGTTAGCGTCATAGCCGCGCTTTACGAGTTTGCATCGTTTAGATCTAGCGTCAAATTTGCCGCCAAATTTAGCGCAAACATGCTATGCGCGATAAATTTAGCCCTCGCGCTCTCGTTCGTGTTTTACTTCACGCCTTTCGTCATGGATGCGCAGGCTGTGGGTGAGGCGGCGACGCAGACGGCCGAGTTTGCTCAGATGCATGCGGCTAGCGAGTGGACGATGAAGCTGATGCTGTTTGCACAGCTTGCTTTGTTTTTTATCAAATTTAAAACCGCCCAAAAATGAGCGCGAAGCCCGACATCCAAATTTTAACCGATTTTCTCTCTGACTACACGACGGCGATGGTGAGCGCGGGCACCTACACCGCGCGCGTCGAAAAGTGCGTGGACCGCGTGGCTAGGTGCTACGGATACGACGTTAGCGTGACGATTTTCGTGAAATATTTTACCATTAGCGTCATGGACTCGGCCGACAACTCCCTGCGCCGAACCTACGTGAAAAAGATCCCGATAGGGCAGGTGAGCTTTAACCGCATTTCCGAGCTTTCGTCGCTTAGCTGGCGGATCTTGGATGAAAATTTGAGCCTTGATGAGGCCAAAGAGCAGTTTGATGGCGTCATGCGTATAGGGGCGAATAAATTTGCAAGCTCGCTTATTTTAATAAGCCTTGCAAATGCGGCGTTTTGCAAGCTTTTTGGCGGCGATATGGGCTCGGTAGCTTGCGTATTTTTCGCGACGCTCGTGGGTTATAGCCTTAGATTTGCGCTTGCTAAAATGGGCGTAAATTTAAAAATCCAGTACGTCCTAGTCTCGTTCGTCGTCTCGTTTATCGCATATCTTGGCGTATTTTACGGCTTTACGCACACTAGCGACGTGGCGATCGGCTCGTCGATACTATTTTTGATGCCGGGCGTTTTTCTCATAAACTCGGTCTTTGATATCATAAACGACAACACGCTTGTAGGCATCAGCAGAGCCGTGAGCACGGGCATCCTGATACTTTGCATCGCGGTGGGCGTCTATATCACGCTCTCGCTTAGCAATGCGGAGATTTTACATGTTTGAGCTTTTTACTGCGACTCTCATAGACGGCGCTTTTGCCGCGGTGGCGGGGCTTGGCTTTGCCTACGCTAGCTCTCCGCCAAAAAGGACTCTCGCATTTTGCGCGCTGCTTGCGGCGTTTGCGCACGCTAGCCGCTTTTGGATCATGCAGATGGGATTTTTTAACATCAGCGTCGCCACTCTCATCGTCTCATTTTTAAGCGGGATTTTAGGTATGCTCTTTGCCAAACGGCTCAAAGTGCCCGCCGAGATCATCGCGTTTCCCGCGCTTTTGCCGATGGTGCCTGGAGTTTACGCGTATAAGGGCATTTTGGCGCTGTTTTCGTTTCTAAACGAGCCTAATATCGCTAAGAAAAACGAATACCTAATCATATTTTTCGATAACGCGATCACGACCACGACGGTCTCGCTAGCTCTTGGCGTGGGTGTTTCTGTGGTGCTTATTTTATTTTACGATCAGTCCTTGATGATTACTCGCGGCGCTAAGTGCGAGTTAACGGAAAAGTAATTTTACTCGTCGTCTCTTGCGTGCCTTTAAATGATTGCGTAAATTTCGCCCTGCGACAGACTATATGTCTAGTCTTGGGAGGAAATTTACTTCTTCTATTTAGCTGCAAGCGTAGCGAAGCAGAAAACATTTAAATTTATCGCAAGATGCTTCCGCTTATCTTTTTTGCGTTCAAATTTGGATTAAATTTAGCTCTCGAAACGGGAGCTAAATTTGATATCCTTTCTTATCTTTACCCTAAATTGTTTCTCAAATTTGCCGATTTATCTTAAAATCTAAATTTAAAAGGATTTAAAAATGATAGAAGGCATAAATTTAAACTCGGCGGGTTATCAGCTGAATTTCGAAACCAAAGCCGACCCGCAAAAAGCGCAAGCAAGCGTCGCTAAAATCGCTCCTTTCGATAAGCAAAATTTAAACAAAACGCCTCAAAAAAGCGTGCAAAGCGACGAGGATGCGCGTATAGCACAAGCGTATATGAATAAAACTACCTACGAGATATTTGAGGCTGAAAATATCAATTTCGATAGGAGTGAAGAAGGCTGGATAACCAAAACCATAGAAAAAATCGACGCGATGCTAGCCCAAAAATACGCCCCCGGACAGATGCATGAGATGATAATGAGGGATGAGCTAGATACAAAGGAAAAGGTCGTTGATTTTACTCTAGATTCGTATTCGTGGTGGCTAAAAAGCAAATCCATAGACGGTAAACCGACTATCTCGGGTAAAATGCTGGGGCTCGGAACAAAGGAGGAGGAAGAGGAGCTGAGAGCTTTTAAAGACTCTTTACCTGAAGACGGTGCGATGAGCGACGTCGGAGCCAATTTACTGTTAAGAACCGACATCAGTATAGAAGAATTTAAAAAACTCTATGCGGAAGATATCGAGAAAACTACGAAAGCCCACAAAGAAGCCGTAGCAAAAATCAATCAAGAGATGAGAGAATACAACGCAAATTTAGCCAAGCAAAACAGGGAAAAGAAATTTAAACCCATCCAGGCTACTAGTAAAAGCAAAACCTACGTAGATAAAGACATCAGACGAGAATTCTTTGAAAATTTCTTAAAAGCCGAACGCGAAAAAGGGACGGATATAACTGAAATTTTAAATCAACTAGTAAAAATAGGTAAATTTGACGTAAAAGCATAAAGGATTAATATGATAAGCGGTATAAACGGATTTAACGCAAACGTAAATTATGATTTTAGTAGCTCTCATGGGCAAAA
>NZ_CALHXD010000238.1 GCF_938040115.1 uncultured Campylobacter sp.
GCGCTGATGCCGCTTGCTTCCTGGCCTCGGTGTTGCATGGCAAATAGCGCGTAGTATGCCGTTCGCGCAGCGTCTTTAGAATTTATTACTCCAACTATCGCACACATTTTAATTTTTCCTTTTTGAGGCTCGTCTCGCGAGCGCTTTTTGCGGAGCTTGAAATTTTCGCCCTGCGACAGACTACATGTCTAGTCTTGGACGAAAATTTCTGCGCAACCCAAAAAATCATCTCGCGATACTTTGCCTCTCATACTAAAATTTAATTATCAAAAATTTGAACGCAAAATGATAAGGCACAGGATTTTTTCGCTTAATTAAGGCGAAATTTAATTTTTAAGCGTAGGCTAACCGTGCGGGTTGCCGAGCTTGAAAATTAAATTTCAACGCAAAGTAAGTAGAAAAAGCCAAGCCGCTTATTATCACAGCCCCAGGCAATCATCTATCCCGTACAGCCCGCTCTCTCGCCCCGCCACCCAAATAGCCGCCTTTATCGCGCCCTTGGCAAAGGTCGCACGGCTAGTTGCGGTGTGGTTTAGTTCGATAAACTCGCCCTCGTTGTAAAATCCGACCGTATGCCTGCCCACGACGTCGCCGCCTCGCACTGCCAGGATCGCGATCTCGTCCTTACTGCGAGCTCCGACCATGCCGTCTCTGCCCGTTACTAAAATATCTTTTAGATTTAGTCCTCTAGCTGCCGCCACGCGTTCGCCAAGCGTTAGCGCCGTGCCGCTTGGAGCGTCTTTTTTATGTCTGTGGTGCTGCTCGACGATCTCGGCGTCAAATTCGCGCAATGCCTTTGACGCAAGCGCCGCCAAGCGGTTTAAAACCGCGACGCCAAGGCTCATATTGGTAGCGTAAAGTATCGGCATCGCCGCGCTTGCTAGCTTTAGCAGGTTCGCGCCGTCCTCGCCAAGACCCGTCGTGCCGATGACTAGCGGTTTTGGGTCGGTGCGGGCGTAGTTTAGCAGGTTTATCGCGCCATCTTTGATCGTAAAGTCGATAACGACGTCGCAGTTTGCGAAAAGCTCGTCAAATTTATCCGTGAGAACAACGCCGTCAGGCAACGCAAAGTCAAGCGACTCTATCGTATAAGCCGCGCTGAGTTTCGCGTTTGGCTCGTTTTTTAGGCACTCGATGATCATGCGTCCCATTTTGCCGCTTGCGCCGTGGATTCCTATTTTTACCAAAATTTATCCTTTAAAATTTGGGCTAAATTTAGCATAAATTTTATAAAAAATAAATTTAGCACGGCCGCCTATTTCGCCGCGCGTGGGCAAAAATATTAAAAATCGCGCTATATAATCGGCTTTTTAAATTTAAAGGACGACGATGAGGAAAATTTTATTTTTATTTCTGGCCGTTTTTTCGGCGAGCGTTTTAGCTAAACAAGCGCCGGTCGCACAGGCGGCCAAAACACGGCAGATGGACGCAAATTTGAGTGCGTTAAATTTGACGGCGAAAGATAAAAACGCGCAAAAGCTAAATTTGACCCAGGATCCAGCTATCATTAGCGGCGAGCTAGCAAACGGGCTAAAATACTACGTCAAGGAAAATAAGCAGCCCGCAAATTCGGCCTATTTTTATCTAGTCGTAAACATCGGCTCGACCGACGAGCGCGAAAATGAGCTGGGGCTGGCGCACTTTACCGAGCATATGGCGTTTAACGGCAGCCGCGAGTTTAGCAAAAACGAGCTGGTGAAAAAGCTAGAGAGCCTCGGAGTGGCCTTTGGCGCGGATCTAAACGCGCAGACTAGCTACGATCAGACGGCCTATCTGCTAGAAATCCACGTAAACGAGCAAAATTTAAAGGATGTTTTCCGCGTTTTTCGCGACTGGATCGACGGCGTGAGCTTTGACGCGGCCGAGCTGGATAAGGAGCGGGGCATCATCATCGAGGAGGAGCGCGCTAGAAACACGCCCGCATATAGATTTTACATCAAAAACCGCGTGCCAGAGCTATACGGCGATAGCATCTACGCCAAAAGGTCGCCCATCGGCGATATGAATATCGTAAAAAACGTCGACGTAGCGACCATAAAGGGCTTTTACGATAGGACGTATCAGCCTAGATTTATGAAATTTATCGCGGTCGGAGACTTTGATAAAAAGCGTATCGAGGAGATGATAAAGCAAAGCTTTGGCCCCGCTAAAAACACGAACGACTACGCGAGCCCCGATAAAACTATTCCTATAAAAAGCGGCTTTAGCGTAAACAACTACGACTCGGCCGAGATCGGGCTAAACTCGCTAAATTTGATCTTTACGCAAAAGTACAAATTTGACGGCGAGATCCAAAGGCTCAAGCAAAATTTGCTAGCAAACTACATCTCAGACCTGGTCGCGATGATATACGAGCAGCGAAATTTGGCTCTGCGCGGGAGATTTTACTCGCCGATCATCGAGGATCAAAACGTGCTTTATGCCTTTGAGATAAACGCCGTGGATGATGATTTTGGCGGCGCGCTTAGCGATCTGGCGGGCGTTTTAAAGGGCGTGGAGAAATTTGGCTTTAGCAAGGCAGACTTTGAGAGCGCGAAAAAAGATTTTATAAACTCGGCTAAAAATGCCTATTTGCAAGCGGGTAACAAGCGCTCGAGCGCGGTCGCGGCAAATATCGAGGAGACGACGAGGATCGGCGGCGTGCTGCTTGGCGACAAGGACTTGCGCGACGTTACTTTGGCGCTGCTTGAGGACATTAGCCTTGATGACGTAAATGCCGAATTTAGGCGGATACTGGGCATCGACGCAAAAACTTTAAACGTAATTAGCGCCAAAGGGGCGAAGCTAAGCGAGGCTAAATTTGATCAAATTTGGGCGGAGGCAAAGCCCTATGATACACTGGCCGCAAAGCAGGTAAAGAGCGAGCTTTTCGACTACGGCGCGCTAAAACCTAAAAATTTCGTCTCGAAAAAACATAACGAGAAGCTTGATTTTTATCTTTACGAGCTGCCAAACGGCGCGCGCGTCGCATTTAAGGAGGTAAAAACCAAAAAAGACGTCGTCTGGCTAAGCGCGGTTAGTCGCGGCGGCACGTCAAATTTGGCCAAACCAAAGCAGGGCGCGCTAGCCGTAGAGGTCTCAAACGAGAGCGGGGCGGGGGAGTTTAGCAACTACGACCTGGCTAAAATCCTAAGCGGCAAGCAGCTAAGCTATAGCAAATTTATCGATCAGCTCTCGCAAGGATATAGCGCAAGCTCGGCTAGCGCGGACTTTGAGTGGCTTTTGCGTGCGCTGTTTTTGGAGTTTAGCGAGCCTAGATTTGACGAAAACGCGCTAAAAAAGACAAAAATCAACGAGCTTGAAAAGCTGGAAAAAACCAAAAATCTGCCCGAGCGCAAATTTCACGACGAATTTGCGAGATTTTTTTACGAAAACAACCCTCGAACGAACCCACTCGAGGCCACGGACATAAACGAGCTGCAGATGGAGGACGTAAAAAAGATAGTGAAGGATAAATTTACCAACGCGGCTTCGTATGATTTTATCGTGGTCGGCGATCTAAATTTGACCGCAGCCGAGCCGCTTTTGCAAAAATATCTGGCAAATTTACCGTCGCGCGCACAGCGTGAAGACTTCGTAGATGACGGCGTGAGGACGATTTCTGGCGAGCGGGAGTTTAAGCGAAGCTACCAAACCACGCAGCGAAGCGACGCCGCGATGATAATGAAAAACGAAAACGTGAAGTATTCGCGCCCAGAGTTACTGCGCGTAAACGCCCTATCTGCGGTGCTTTCGATGATGCTGCGCGAGGACGTGCGCGAGGACCGCGGGCAGGTCTACGGCCTGGGCGTGCATATGAATCTCGCAAAATATCCGTACGAAAGCTTCACCGCGCATTTTGGCTTTACGGCGGCGCCTGATAACGTAAACGCCGTGCTGGGCGAGATAAAATCAAACGTCGCCGAGCTAAAAGGCGGCGCGGACGTCAAACGCTATCTGCAAAATTTCAAAAAATCAGCCCTCGTAAAAATGCGCCAATCCTACGTTCAGGGCGAGTTTTGGACGCGCGCGCTCATGCGCGAGCTGGTTTTTGGCGATGAGATTTTAAGCCTTGATGAGTACGAAAACGCGGTAAATGCGCTCACCGAGCAGGACGTGAAAGACGCGGCGAAGCTCTATCTGGATGAGAAAAACGTCGTGATAAGCGTAAATAATCCTGCCGCGGCGAAGTAAATTTGAGCCTCGGCGGCAAATTTGATTTGCTGCCCGGGCGACGAGTAAAATTTGGCTTTAGGTTCGACTGGGAGCTGTTAAATTTGAAGCCAAATTTGCCTCTCGCCAAACGAAATTTGAGTTAAACTCGCTCAAATTTAACTCAAATTCCCCTGACATTTTATCTCCTTTTATCTATTTGCTTTGTAAATTTGAGTTTGAGTCTGATTTGCTTCTATTGCTATCTATGTAAATTACCTTGGCTGGGTCGTTTTCAAAACTACTTGTAAAACTTGATATAGAACTCATTTTTTTATTATCATTTGCCCAGTCGATAAATTCTCTAATTGTAAAAGTAGAATTTTCGTCTGGACAATGTTTTTCATAATGATTAATTCTTAGTTTTTTCCTAAAGTTAAAAAATACGGGATTTACTTTTGTAGGAGTTTCGCCTTGACTTATTGTAATTTCATCACCACTGCACCGCCTTGACCTCCTCAAATTTAACCCCGCTATCAAGTAGCAGCTTAGCGGTCTTTGTGGAGTTGTTTTCTATGGCGTAGGCTAGGGGCGAGAGTTTGTAGTTATCTTGCGCATGAGCGTTTGCGCCCATATCTATAAGTCTTTTTGCCGTGACTTCGTCGTCGTAAAAGCTAGCGTACATCAAAGGAGTAACGCCGTCTATTAGTGGAGAGTCTATGCTAATGTTATTATCTTGCATAAATTTTAAAATTTGATCCGTTTGCTTTGATTTTAAAAGTTTGCGGAAATTTTCAGCAAATGCGTCGTCCTTTATCTGCTTATCTATATCCCAGTATCTAAAACCAAAATCGTCTATCTCCTCTTGCGTTACGTATTTGCTTAGCTCGGAACCGGGGATTATCTTGGTATCGGCGGTAACGACGAAACGGGTGGGGCCGGATAGTTTTTCGTAAATAAAATTTACGAAAACGACAAGGAAAAGAGCGGCGAGGCTAAGTGCGAGTTTGTTTAAATTTATCCCTTAAGTCAAATTTGCGAAATATTAGCCAAAGGGCGGTTAAATTTGAGTGAAATTTGGGGGCAAAATCTGAAAAAGCGGGGAAAATAAATCAAGGCAAATT
>NZ_CALHXD010000239.1 GCF_938040115.1 uncultured Campylobacter sp.
CCTCTCAAAAAAGCCTTGCGACTTTTTCGCCGTCAGATTTTTACTGAGATTTCGTATCTCTAAAACCCTGAAATTTTCGTATTTCACGCTCGCTTCGTCGCCGTTTGCTAGCTCCAGAGCGCGCTTTTTAGGGCTGCTACCCCACAAAAACGTATCGCCGACCGTGACGCTAAAATAATTTTTCTCTTTCGTCTCAAAAATCCCTAGATTGCGCACCATACCGCTAACCTCGCCGCTAGACTTGGGCTCTTTTGCGGCTCCGAGCATCGATCTAACGCGTAAGCCCAAAGACGCCTCGCGGTGAAATTTAAACCAAGCAAAAGCAAGAGAGCCGAAACCAAAAACAAGTAGCAAAGTGCTAAAAAGCGGCTGCCGTCCGTCAAAACCAGAAAAAATCGCCCAAACGCAAGC
Source organism: uncultured Campylobacter sp. (assembly GCF_938040115.1). Lineage (GTDB taxonomy): Bacteria > Campylobacterota > Campylobacteria > Campylobacterales > Campylobacteraceae > Campylobacter_A. Next base: position 412 of record NZ_CALHXD010000239.1, read on the forward strand.
CGCGGCAAACAGCGCAAAAAGCACAAAAAGCGCAAGAAACAGAGCCGCAAAAAAGAGGCTAGGCTCATAGGCGTATCAGGCCGCAGAGTTTAAAGAGCGGTTTTTTAGCCCCAAAATCCGCCCCTTTTTATCGCAAACCGCTAGCATCTCATCCCGTCATTTACCGGCAAGAGCGGACTTTGCAGCGAGCGAACGTTTAAAATTTGCCCATCCAAGCTAAAGCTATAATCAAATCCGCTTTTGTCTTTATAGACGCACTCAAGCGAATTTACGCGGCCGCCGAGCAGTTTTAAACCGTTTTTGGTTTTCATCAAAAATCCCCTTGAATTTGACGCCATTTTACAAATCCATCTCATTTAAAAATTTTCTCAAAGCCAGATACGCCTCGACCGTGCCGCTTAAGCTTTTGCTTTCGCTCCAGTATATGTGCAAAAATGGCAGCGATAAAAACAGGCAAACAACAAAGGCAAACAAGGCTGCCATGCCTACAAATTCGGACAAATACTTGCTTAAATAAATTATAGGTATCGAAAAAATCGCGCCTAAAATTTTACCGGGAACGATATCAAAGATCGCCGCCCAAAATAGTATAAAATGCGCGCGCCAAGCGTAGTTTTTGAGCCATTTGCCCGAGGTTAAGTTTTTAAAATTCCAAACCTCGTTTTGCTCGTCATAGGCGATAGCTAGGCGGTCGTTTTCGCGAGGCACGAGGCGATCTTTGAGGTTTTTAACTTTAAATTTCGCGCCCGCGATCTCAAAAACGCACTCATCCGTCGCCGCATTCCATCTCACGTTTTTTACCTCGCCCGCTAAGACCTGAAACTCGCGCGAATCTCGCATCTAAATTTTCTCCAAAGTTTTTGTAAATTCGTAAAAATTAACGCCGCGCAAATTTGAGCGGGACACAAAAATACATCAAATTTGAGCGAGGCAAAAACCCGCGCGGGCGCGTAAATTTGACCGCGCGCAAAAAGCATAAGCGGAGACTCTAAGCCTGACGACCGAATTTGCTCGAGCGCTAGCAAAATTTAGCAAATTTACGCCGTAAAGATAGCCGTAAGGCCCGCCAGGCAAAAGCTCGCAAGCCGCAAAATGGCATCAGGAGAGAGCTAAATTTATCCGTAAAAAGCAGTCAAATTTGAGCAAAAGTAAATTATGCACCGCTCGATAAATTTACCCAAAAATCGACCCAAATTTAAGCCTAGCAATTGCCGACGCGTCAAATTTGTGCCAAACGCAAAACCGCCCGCAAATTTAGCGCGCCGCTAGTCCTTCTAGCTCCTTTGCCAGCGAGTTTACCTTTGAGTCGTCCATGCCGTTGCGCTCGACATCGCTCACGACTATGTCCTCCCACGCCTTGGCAAACTCAGCCTGCGATAGCCCCAGGCCGCCCTCGCCCTTTGGCAGCATACTGCTAATCACCAGCGCGTGGAAGCACACGTGGCGGTCGCCTTTGTACGCCTTGCACTGCTCCAGCGAGTTTTTAAACTCGGCTCCTAGGTGCTGCGTGACCTTATCGTCCGGGTACTTTTCCGCCGCGCGAGCTATGTCAAGTGCGGCTTCGTAGTACTGCGATATGGCTTTAAATTCGTCGTTTTTAGCGGCATACTCGAGCAGTTCGCCGGCTCTTTTGCTATCTCTTGGCGCGCCTAGACCGGTAACGTAGAGTAGCCCCAGATCGCCGCACGCGTCTCTTAGACCCTCATCGCAGTATTTTTTGCGAAGCTCAAATTCCTCTTTAAATTTACCGCTTTCAAAGTAGTTGTTCGCGCCCGCGACGGAGTTGTACTCGCGCAGTACCTTTGCGTACTGCTCGGGACTAAACGGCTTTGCCTGCGCGCAAACGGCGCAAAGAGCAAACAAGGCTGCGGCTAAAATTTTATTCATTTCTTATCCTTTTTGGTTTTAAATTTTTTAATAGTTTTTTTGATAGCCTTTAGCAGATATGCGACGTCTTTTGGCGTGTGCGAGTAGTGCAGACTCACGCGAACCCAGCCGGGCTTTTGATCAAATTTCTGATCGTCTTTTAGTCCGAGCAGATCGTGTCCGTACGGACCGGCACACGCACACCCCGCACGAGTCTGCACGCCGTAGTCCTCGCTCAGTGCTTCGGCAAAATCATAAGGCGAAACGCCCTTAACGTTAAACGCGAAAATCGGCAGTCTCGGCACTGCGCGCGGGCAGTAGCTCACGACCTCGGGGATATTATCCAGCCCCTCGCAAAACTGCTTTGTTAGCTCATCCTCGCGGCTTTTTATGACGTCTAGGCCGACCTCGTTTCGCAGTCTGTATGCTAGCGAGGCTCGTATTAGCCCCATCACGTGCTGGGTTCCGCCCTCCTCGGTGCGCTCTACGCTAGGCGCAAAAAAATGCGAGCTACGGCTCACGTAGCTAACCGTCCCGCCCGCGGCAAAGGTCGGTTTATCGGACTTTACGAGCTCCTTTTTTATCGCGAGCAGTCCGCAGCTGCCCACGCCGCCTAAAAGCTTATGCGGCGAGAGAAATAGCGCGTCGAAGTAGTCGGCGTCGAGGTTATCGTGCGAGCTAAAACTAGCCGCGTCAAAGGCTACGGTCGCGCCGTATCGTTTCATCATCACGTAGATTTTTTTGTAGTCGCTGATTATCCCCGTGACGTTTGAGGCCGCGCTAAAAGAGCCGATGATCTCGCGCTTTGAGTTGATTTTGAGCAGTTGATCGAGTCTGCCGAAATTTATCTCCCCGCTCTTGCTTAGCGGTATGCGCACGACCTCGCACAGCCCCTCGCGCAGGCTAACCTCGTTTGAGTGGTGCTCGTAGGGCGAGACGATAACGAGGGGCAAATTTGCGCCTTTTACCGCCTCTTCGCCTAGGCGGTTTGCGCTCATAGGCGGCAGGTAAAGCCCCATGATTTCCTGAAATTTCTTTATCGCTCCCGTCGCGCCGCAGCCAGCCGAGATCAGATAAAATCGCTCGTCAAGCCCCAGCGCGTCTTTTAAGCTTTGCCTTGCTTTTTCGTAGCGTTTTTGCGTTTTTAGCGCGTTTGAGGCGCTTTCTGAGTGCGTGTTGGCGTAGGTTTTTAGGTATTTTGCGATCTTGCGCTCTATTGGCGCGTAGGCTAGGCCCGAGGCCGTGTAGTCAAAGTAGCGCACGCCTTTTTTTAAAATAATATTTTTCCTGATTTCGTCGATGCTAACCAAAATTTTTCCTTATAAAAAAAGAGATTATAACCAAAGTTGTGCTAAAATGGGCTAAAAAGGAGCGAAAATATACGCCTTAAAATCAAGCTACGCGCGCTTTAAGCACCTTGATATCTTGCAGCTTATTTACTTTCATCTAGTCTTTGACGCGCTAAAATTTGAAGCGAATTATTACGATATTTTCGAGGCGATCGAAAAGGAAATTTTAGATAAATTTGAAGATTTGTCGCTCAAATTTAGCTTTGACGCCCCTTTTGAGAGCGAGCTTAAATTTGCCCTTTGCAAGCTTGCTAAAAACGACCGCAAAAAATACGCTCTAAATAAATTTCTGCCTCGCCCTCTCATCCTAAAAATTTACGCCGCCGCGATAAACTCAGGCGTAGTCAGTATCGAAAAGACGCTGGAAAAACCGCGCGTAAAAAGCAAATATCAAAAAGCCAAAAAGCTGCCCGAGCGCGATAAGGCGCAGGATAAAGTGGTCTTTAACGACAATTTTACTAGATTTTGGTTTTATTTCATCGAGCCAAATTTGGCCCTTTTAAAAAACGGCGAAAAGGCCGCACTGATGGAGATTATCAGACGAGAGTTCGACTCGTACGCGGGCTTTGGCTTTGAGCTGCTTTGCCGCGAGCTTTTGGCGTTTAGACTAGGCGCGCAGCCAGCACGGGTGCGAAGCCTATGGGCGAAAAATATCGAGATAGATATATTTTTGAGCCTAGACGGACGTATCATCGTCGGAGAAGCTAAATTTAAAGAGCATAAAATTTGCAAAAACGTGGTAAATTTACTCCTTAAAAAATGCGAGCGCCTAGGCTTTGTGCCGGACGTCGTCGCACTATTTTCCAAAAGCGGCTTTAGCAACGAAGTGCGCCGCCTAAAAAACGAGCGAATTTTACTTTTTGATTTAGAAAATTTCGAGGAGCTTTTATGACTCAGATCGACAAAACCAGCGTCCAAGACGGACTAAAAAGCCTGATCGAGCAAACCTATCTGATAGAGCGCGAGTACAAAAACCTAACGGCGTCCTATGCGAGTTTGCAAGGCTTCATCAAAGATATCGTGGAAATTTTGCCAAACGCGATCTGGGTTTTGGACGAGGCGGGCGAGATATTTTTACAAAACTCAGAAGCCCTAAAACTGGGTCAAATTTTAAAATTTATCCCGCAAAATGAAGGCGAGATAAGCGCCGCGAGCCAAATCTACCTCATCAAAATCGCCCAAAAAGAGGGCAAAAAAATCATCTCCGCAACCGACATAACGACCGAAAAGCGCACCGAGCGCCTAGCCTCGATGGGTCAGGTCGCCGCCCACCTAGCCCACGAGATACGCAACCCCGTGGGCTCGATCTCGCTGCTAGCCTCCACGCTGATAAAAAAGGCCGACGAGCGCACTCGCCCAGTCGTTGAGCAGATGCAAAAGGCGATCTGGCGCGTCGAGCGCATCATCAAGGCCACCTTGCTTTTCACCAAAGGCCTCACGATAAACGCGCGCGAGTTTAACCTAGCCGAGCTAAAAGGCGAGTGCGAGGCGGCCATAGAGTGCTACACATACGGCAAGGAGATCAAATTTAGCCTAAATTTCCCCGACCTGCCCTATGTGGGCGACCGCGATCTGCTCGCGATGGTGTTTCAAAACATGCTATTTAACGCGATCGATGCGGTCGAGGAAAACGAGGATGATGACGGCTGGGTGCGCGTGGACTACGAGCAGCGCGAGGGCGAGCATAAATTTGCCGTGACCGATAGCGGCGTGCCGATCAAAAACCAGGCCATGGTCTTTGAGCCGTTTAAAACGAGCAAGCTAAAGGGCAACGGCCTAGGCCTGCACCTGTGCCTACAGATCGTCCAAGCCCACGGCGGCAGTATCGAGATCGAGCTTGAGCCAAAGAGCTTTTGCGTAAATTTGCCTGCAAAGACGCGCGGTTAGGCGGGTAAATTTGATAAAATTTGACGCTTTGGGGCGGAGTTTAAATTTGAACGCGAAATTTAGGGCGGCGCGGTTTGAAGGCTGGTTCGACGGCTCGCTGTTTTAGCTTCGGCGAGCCGAACAACGAACAAAAAAACAATCAAAACAAGGAGAGAAAATGAAATTTGACGCGAAAATCTTAGAGGATTTGGCGAAGTGGTTTGAGGAGCTAAAGGAGATTAAATTTAGCGAACTTTTAGCGAGCGACGCGGCAAACACCGCATTTATCAGCGTGGATATGATAGAGGGATTTTGCAGCACTGGCCCGCTAGCTAGCCCACGAGTGGGCGCAATCGCGGACGGTATAGCGCAGACTTTTAGCGCGGCTTACGCGGCGGGTGCAAGAAATCTCGTGCTGCTCGAGGATAGCCACGAGGCAAACTGTGCGGAATTTGACGCATTTCCGCCGCACGCGGTCAAAGGCACCCAGGGCGCAAATACGATACCGCAACTGCGCGAATTGCCGTTTTTTCACGAGCTAAAAATCTTTCGCAAAAACTCCCTGAGCGCGGCTTACTGCACCGATTTTAACGCGTTTATCGCGCAAAATCCGCACATAGACACCTTCGTGGTGCTGGGCGACTGCACCGACCTTTGCGTCTATCAGCTAGTCTCGCACCTAAAACTTAGCGCAAACGAAGCAAACATCAGGCGCAAAGTCCTAGTGCCAGCAAATCTCGTCGCCACATACGACGCGCCGGGGCACGAGGGGGACTTTTATCACGCGATGTTTTTGCGGCATATGCAAACGGGCCTTGGCGCGCAGGTCGTGCGAGGGATTAAATTTTAGCGCCGATTTTGCGGGCGGAGCAGGCGGTAAATTTAGACTGCTATCGGAGTCAAATTTGAGCCTAAGCGTGAAATTTGACTACCTGCCGTGCGTTTAAGCAAAAATTTGCACGCCCTTGGCCTCCGTCTGCGCGGCGAAATAGAGGCAATCAAATAAAAAATATCGCAGCCGCGTTATTTTAGGTATAATACCGGCAATGCGGCGTCGTCGCATGAAATTTTATTTTCGGAGGCGTTTTATGAAATTTTTAGGCAAGATTCGAGTCGGCGCGGCGACGCTGGGGCTGGCGATGTGTTTTAGCGGCGCGCAGGCGCTTTATGTTATCGATTATATCGATTTTAACGAGCAGTGGTTGCGGCAGGATGCCTATAACCGCGCTATGAATGAGGCGAAGAAAAATTTAAATCCGCCCGATGATTCCGCCTATGTCAAAGATATCAAGACTGATATACTCTATACGGGCGCGCTGGTGCGAGCTGGAGATCATTTTTTGGATATGGACGGCATAGAGCAGATAGCGCAGCTTTTCCCCGCCGCGCAGCAAGACGAGGGGCGGCGCTTGCTAGTAGAGGGCATAGATAAGCTAAACGGCAGCGTCGAGCAGCTATACGGCATACCCAAAGAAAACGTGGCGACGGGGATAGTGGCGCTGCTAGGAGGCGCTTACGCGGCGTATTTTAATCATCCGATGCCGGACGAGGCCGTAAAGCCCGCATTTTTGCAGATCGCTGAGTTTTTGCGCAAAAAACCGGAGCTGTTTGAGGGAAAAGCTACGGAAATGATGAACTCGTATCAGATATCTATGGGGCTTGGGTTTTTGCTGATGGCGATGCAGCAGGAGCTACAGCAGCATCCAAATCCGGCGCATGAGGCGGAGCTAAAAGCCGTAGGCAGGCTGGTTTTTAAATCGTTACTAAACGTAGAACCGGAGCAAATGGATTTTACCGCATCCGGCATAGTCTTTAAGTAGGCATTTTGATTTTTGCGCGAGCAAAGCAAAACTGCGTGCAGGCTCGCGCTACCTGTTAGGCGGATTGCGGCGCAAAAAGTCGTCCTAGCGACGCTTTTGGCCGCAGTCAGGTAAATAGCAAAACATAAACACGAGCCTCTTTTGACGCACCCGACTTTTGGCTGCGACCGAGCAAATAGCCAAACCGCGCTCAAGGGTCAAATTTAAATAAAGCCGCACGCCTTAAAAATTCGGCCGATTTTTTATTTTAAAATAGCGGACGCATTTTTCGGCGTTTTTAAAAGCTTAAAGCCAAAATCGCCTTTACGCTTTTTGCTTCTAAATAAACTCTCTGGGATGATAAATTTGCACGCCTTTAGCCTCCGTCTGCGCGGCGGCGATGACGGCAGCCGCGATATCTTTCGCGCTCATCGGGCGGTAGTTCGTTAAGATAAACTTCGGCAAAAGCCCAAACAGCCAAATCGTAAAGAGCTCGCCCATACGCACCTGCTCGCGCTCGCTTTTTATCGCAGGCAGTCGCGCGATTTGCAAGCTTTTAAAACCCAGTGCGGCGATCTTTTTCTCCGCCTTGCCCTTTGCGCGCAGATAAAAAAATCTCGACCGCTCGTCCGCACCGTAGGCGGAGATGAGCGCGAAACGGCGCGCGCCTGATGCGATGCCCCATTTTGCGATATTTAGGGGGTAGTTCACGTCTACTTTATAAAACTGCCCGCGACTGCCGGCTTGCTTCATCGTCGTGCCCAGCGCGCAAAATATCTCGTCTATCTCGCGCGGCGGCATGTTTTTTACATCGCTAAAATTTACGATCTGCGTCTCTAGCTTTTCGTGGCTAAATTTTAACTCCCTACGCGCCCAAACGATGATTTTATCGTAGTTTTCATCCTCGCAAAGCCCGCGCACGATCTCGCGTCCGATCGCTCCGGTGGCACCCGCGACCAAGGCCGTTTTACCCATTTTTACTCCTTAATCTTTAAATTTTGTCCCAGGCTAAGAGCCTAGCCTAAATTTAGCGCGGTTAATTTTAATCGCCCGTTTAAATTTACCCCAACTAGTTAGTCGCGCCAAGCCCTTTGCCTAGGTCAAAACGCAAGCGAGATTAAATTTACCGCGCCGCTTGGCAATATTCTTTCTCATACGGCATCAACTCGCAAAGGCGCGCGTATACTCGCTTTACCTCAGCGTCGCCGTAGATCTCGCGCAGCTCTTTTTCGCGATATTTAGCCAGTGCGATGCAGCCTGCTGGCATATCGGTTTCGCGGCAGCTTCTAACAAGCGCTTTTACGGCATCCTCAAGATCGTATGGCAAAGGCGAAAGCCCCAGAGAAAGGCATCTTCTAGCGTCTATTTCGCAGGCTTTTTTTAGGTAGAAATATCCTAGCAAATTCTGCGGTTCGTCATGCGAGTGAGATTCGAATCGAAGCAAAAGCCCCAAATTTTCGCACCCTAGCGCCGAGTTTTTGTCGCAGGCGATTTCATATAGCTTTTGTGCGTGTTTTTTACTTTTAGCCAGCGGGTGTTTTTCCAAATATCTACCGTAAACGGCGCAGGAGTCGTAATGACCGCTTAGGCATGCAGGCAGCAAAAGCTCTTTTGCCGCGTCGTAATTTTTATTTTCTATATGTATTTTGCCTGCCTCCATGCATGCGTCAAATTTACCCTCTTTGCACGCGTCAAGCAAAGTCTGCATCGCCGTTTGAGCTTCATGCTCGTTATATTTGAGCTCGTCTTTTTTATAAAAAAAGACCACGCGTTTGCAGGCTCTAGCGTCCTTTTGGGCGCACGATTTTTTAAGCGTTTCGTAGCGCGCGCTTAAAAACGCCTCCTTTTCGGGGTCGGCTTCTTTTTTTTCTTGTTGGCCAGCTACCGCCGCTATGGCAAAAAACGCAAATGCTAAAACGATTAATTTTTTCATTTTTTTCCTTTCTGATTTTTGGCCCTTAAATTTAATGTTAAAAGGCTAAATTTGGGTTTAAATTTGACGACAAATCCACGTAAAAGTCGTCTAAACCTGGCTCTGCATTACTTAAATATATCCATAACCTCAAGCGTCCCTCGCAGCCTAAACTCATCAAAGGGCAGATACTCCGCGATGCTAAGCGCACTCACGTCGCAGCTTTGATTGATGAGGCGCAAAATTTCTTTTAGTTCGCTCATTTTCATCCTACCGCCTCCGTCGCCCGTGAGCTTGGGGTTTGCGAAGTATGTCGAGTAAAAAAACGCAGCGTCCAAGACGTCGATATCAAGATAGATCAAAACGCGTTTAAATTTAGCGCAAAAAGCCGCTATCTCGGCGTGTGGGATAAAATTTTTATCTTGGATTTTAATTTAACGCCGAGCTTGTTTAGATATTTTTCTTGATAGTCGTGAAGTCCTTGAAGGCCTACGTAGAGCAGGTTTTGCGACTCAAACGCTCCGTTTTTCATAATCGCCCTTAGGCCCGCGTCGCCTTGCCCTAGAAGCGTACCGAGCACCATGGCATGGGCATATGCGTAGCCGTCTTGCGGCGTAGAGACGTCCGGGTGCGCGTCCAGCCAGATGATGCCCGCATCGCCGTATTTGCCGCGCAGATAATCAAAAGGCGCGAGCGAAACGATGCAGCTACCGCCTATCGTGATGATTTTATCGGGGTTTTCGCGCTCTATCAAATTTAGCGCGCTTTGACCTCATCTCTGGCGTAGATACCGTCTTTTACGGGCTTTTTCTCATCGTTTGGAGCAGAAATCGGCACCCTGATAAGGGGCTGATCGTCGTTTGGCGGTACGATGAGGCAGAGTAGCTACGCGCCGAAATAATACTCATCAAGCCCGCCGCTTAGAAAATCCGGATAAAGAAGCCTAATCGTTTTCACGTCTTCCTTTCGTATTTTAAAATTTGCAAGCCGCTTTGCAAGGCTAACGCCTACGCCGATCAGTTCGCGCAGGGCTTTTATCTTAAATTTATTTTTCAAAATTTTCGTAGCTAAACTCGTCCGCAGCGTATCTTTTTATTAGTTTTAACTTCATTGCCTTATCTTTCCAAGCTAAAACGGTTACTTTTATATATACTCGCAAATTTTGCTGCTATTATAATGCAAATTTAGACCTTTTTACAAGGCGCCGAGGATAATTAAAGGGCAAATTTGCCCTTTAAATTTAGTTTAGTAGAAGTGATTTTATATCTATTTTTTGCTCGATCATCTTGCTTTCAAACATAAATTCTTGCGTAGCTTCAAGCGCTTTTATATCTTCAGCCGTGATCTTTGGGCTAAAGTCGTACTGAGGATACATACTCTTTACTGCCTCTATACTTAGCCCCGTCTCTTCAGCCGTAAATTTAAGCGCCTCATCCTCGTTTGCTTTGATATAGTCTAAAATTTCATCCTGAGCCTTTTTAAATTTCTCGACTACGTCTTTATGCTTTTTATAAAACTCGCCGCTTGTAGCCGTGACGATGACCGGTGTGATGACGCGTTGTTACGACGTGTAGGCCTGATTTTTGAGCATTATAAGCAGCAGGTCCCGCAAGAAGCGCCATATCGACGCTGCCGTTTTCTAGCGCAGCTTGCGCAGCCGGGATACCCATAGATACGAACTCGACGTCGTTTATGCTAAGCCCTCCAAGAGCTAGGTATCTAACCAAAAGCTCGTTTAAGATCGTGCCTTTTGGGCCTGCTACTTTTTTGCCTTTTAGATCTTTTGGCGACTTTATGTTTTGGTCCTTAGAAAATATCACAAACGCCTCTGGCGCCCTTGAATAGGCGCTTATGATCTTTATGTCAGCCTTATTTGCAGCCGCTAGTATAACCGAAGTGCCGCCCACGCAGTTTAAAAACTGGAGCGAATTTGAAGCTAGCGCTTGCGTCTGCTTCGCACCTGATGTTATGTCAGAGTACTCCACCGGCACGCCAAAAGACTTCGTGTAAAAGCCTTTAAATTTATCGACGATAGATGGGACGTTTAGCGGCGATTTGACGTAGGTCATGCCGATCTTGTCTAGGCTCTCGCTTGCGTTTGCGACGAGGCAAAGCAAAGAGGCTGCACATAAAACCTTGAAAAACTTTCTCATATTTGCTCCTTGTGATTTAAATTTTGTGGATTATATAAATTTTTTGCTTCATTTTGGTTTTAATTATCATCTATCTTTATCCTAAATTTCACTCAAAATTTTGCGTTTTACGGCTATTAGCTCGCCACTTAGCAGATCTCGTGGTCTTGCTAAATTTGATAGATCGTAGTTTGACTTTATACCGCCTTTTTCAAGCAATATAATATCGTCAGCCAAAAATAGCGCCTCGTCGATGTTGTGCGTGACAAAAAGGATAGTTTTGCCGGCTTTTATCTTTAAAATTTCAGCCTGCATGCTAGCTCTAGTAAAGGCATCAAGTGCCGCAAACGGCTCGTCCATGAGGATCAAATTTGCCTCATATGCAAGCACTCTCGCAAGCGAAACGCGCGAGCTCATGCCCCCAGAGAGCTGCGAAACGGCGGCAAATTTAAAGTCGCTAAGTCCTATCATGGAGATCAGGCTATCTATCTTTGCTGGCTCGATCTCCTGCTTTTTAAGCGCAAAAACGATATTTTCATAGACGTTTAAAAATGGCATGAGGCGTGCTTCTTGAAAGACAAAGCCGATCCTTGCTTGCTCTTTAAATTTTATCTCGCCAAGGCTTACGCTTTCAAGACCGGCGATGAGGCGCAAAAGCGTAGTTTTGCCGCATCCGCTTCTGCCAAGTATGACGGTGATCTTATCTTTTTTTATGCTTAAATTTAGTTCTCTCAAAACGTCGATACGCTTCTCGCCGATATAAAAATGCTTGGATAAATTTGAAATTTCTATCATTTTTCACCTCGCAAAAGGCTAAATTTCGCTATCAAAAGCAAAAAGAGCCTATCTATGAGCACGCCGCAAACGCCGATCGTGAAAATCCCTACAAATATCCTATCCGCGCGCGAAAGCTCCTCGGCATCAAGGATCAAGTAGCCTAGCCCGCTTGAGGCCGCTATCATCTCCGCTCCGATGATCGCGCGCATGGCGTAGCCAAAGCCTATTCGCATACCGACAAAGATATCTTTTAGCGCGCTTTTTAGGATGATCTTGTAAAAAATTTCAAATTTGCTAAAGCCAAAAATTTTACCGACCTCGATAAGCTTCACGTCGCAGCTAGTTAGCCCCTTTGAAATGCTAAGAAACATCGGGAAAAACGAGGCTAGGATGATAATAATGATCTTTGGCGTCTCGTTTATACCAAACCAAAGCACCAAAATGGCGATCAAACTAAGCGGCGGGATGTTTCTAAAAAACTCTAGTATCCACTCGTAATAAACGCCGATCTTTGGCAAAAGTGCCGCTATACCGCCAAGCACGAGCGCTAGGGCAAACGAGAGAGCATATCCTGCAAATATACGCTTAAAGCTAATAACAGTGTGCGTGACGAGCTCGCCGCTTTGTATCATGGCTAACATCGTCTTAAATGTCGTCGCTGGACTTGGCAAGATATATGGCGTGAAAATTTCTAGCTCGCAGACAACCTGCCAGATGGCAAAGATCACCAAAACTAAAATGCTCTTTTTAAAGATTTCCTTCACAGCCCATCTCCGTTGTGACAGCCATTTTCGCAGTATAAAAGCTCGATAATGCGGTAGTTTTTAAGCTCTCTAAATTTATATGAAAGGGCGTTTTGTATCTTTTCTTTGGTGCCAAGACTTAGGGTCTTTACGCCCAAATTTGAAAAAAATCCCGGCGGTACCGGGCTTGCTTCGAGCTTTTTTGTCTCTAAATTTATCTCATTTTGCTCTTTGAAGCTTTTCCAGGTTAAAAATGTGGTTCGAGCTAAATTTAGCCCCCTGCCAAGCTCGGCCAAGTCCTCACAGGGCGTCGTCACGTAAAGCCACTCGTCCTCTTTTAGCTTTAAGCTAAGCTCCATGGCGCTTTCAATCAAAATAGGGTTTAAATGTGAGATGAGGCTGGCGTGCTCTTTGAAATTTGCCCTGATGAAATTTGCGGCCCTAGGACAGCGACTATCAAAGATGAGTTCCTTTTGCGCGAGGCTATTTTTGTATGCGTTTTTGACGCTATTAACGTGGTCTTTTTCGCACTCTACTACGCTAAAACCTTTGTCTTGCAAGCTCTTTTTAAGCGCCGCAAAGTCGTAGATACTTTTTACAACAGGATTTAGCCAAACCAGTTTTTTCATGAGAGCTCCCGTCAAATTTAAAGACAAAATGTAATAATTGAAATCAGAATTGTATCATTTGAAAGTAAAAAGATCGCTTTGCAAGCTAAATCTATAAGAAAACGGCTGGACTTTTACGTCCAGATTTTTCTTTTCTGCGGTTTTATCTATGGGTTTTAGTATATTTACGCCGCTTTTTCAAGCTTCATTAGCTTTTTTGGATAGGCAAATTTCTCATCTTTGTTAATACCATATGTCGCTAGCTTTTTGTAAACAGCTTGCCTTTGGTAATATCTAAAATTTATAAATTCACCGTAGCCGTCGATCCAGACTGCGCTTACGCGGTTGAAATCCGCTCTTTTAGGCCGCTTTTCACATATTTTCTCTTTTAAATTTAAGCCCGAAGTTTGCTAATAGATCAGTCAAATTTGAATTTAAAAAGCGCTCGCGAGACAAGCCGTCAAATTTAAACGGCTTGTTTTAAACCCAGCGCTCTTTCCTCAAACCCCTCTCCAACGATAAACTCCGTCGTATAAACCAGCGCGCGGCCTTCTTGCGCATCTTTGATACGGATAATCAGTCGTTTGTTATTTTTATCGGCTGCGGCGCGGTGTTCGCCGATGGCGGCGCGGTAAATTTGCGTGATGAGATCCTTGCCCGTTTCGTCCAAATTTAGCTCCAAAACCAGATCCTCAAGCTCTCTTTTGCCTCTGTTTTCGCTAGATGCCTGGCCGTTTTGATAGCTTGCGCCGCTACTTTCCTTGCGCTGTTTAAAGCTTCTGCTTTGGAAATTCATATCGCGCGCGTCCTCTAGGCTCACGACGTCGATTAAATTTATGCGAGCGCCCTGATCGTCGCGCGAGTAACGCACCTTAAATGCTAGCGGAGCGTCCTTTTGCTCCTCGCTTAGGCTCTCGATGAGCCCCTTTTCAGAGTCAAACGCCGCGACCTTAAACGTGCTAAAAAGATCCATAATGCTTAGCATCATAAACTCTTTGCCGGTTTTTTTGCTAGGGATTTTAGCGATCTCGGCGATCTTGCCGACGACTAGGATTTCGCTCGTTTTATCTATCTTGCCGAAGTCCTTGCTAGGCGTGTATTTTATCTGCTCGATTTGCTCTTTGTATTTTTCGAGCGGATGCGAAAAATCCATACTCATAGCTTCATCAAGGGTCAAAATTTTATCCAAATTTATGCGCATGAACTGCCCGTCTTTGGAGTAGCGAACCTTAAACGCATGCGGCAGATCGCGCTCGTCCGCGCTCATCGACTCGACCGCGCCAAGGCCTCTGTCAAAGACCGCGATCTCGACCGTACCGTGAAAATCCAGCATCTCGATCGTGCCCATTTTTTTGCCGTTTTTCTTGCTGATCCTTGTCGTTAGGTCTTCGATCTTGCCCACGAGCAGCATCTCGCCGTTTTCTGGTAGCTCGTCAAATTTATCGCTTAGCGTGTATTTTATCTTTGAGATTTGCTCGCGGTACTCGTCTAGCGGGTGGCCGGAGAGATAGATACCCACGCTTTCTAGCTCAAATTTGAGCTTGGTTTTTAGCTCGAGCTCAGAGTCGTCGCGAACGAGACTAGTTTTAACCGTTGCCATACTCTCGTCATCGCCAAATAGACTCTCGGCCGCGTTTTTCTTGATAGTCGCGGCATTTTTGCACGCCTCTACGATGTTATCTAGGTTGTTTAGCATCATCTTGCGCGTTAGGCCGAAGCTATCAAACGAGCCCGATTTTATCAGGCTTTCAAAGACTTTTTTATTTACCTTAAAGTTATCCACGCGCGAGACGAAGTCGTCGATGTCCTTAAACTCGCCCTTGGCCTGCTCCTCTAGGATATTTTCTATCGCCGCGCCTCCGACGCCTTTTATCGCGCCTAGGCCGTAGATGATGGCGTCCTTGCCTCCTTCGCTAACGACTGAGAATTCTTTGGCGGATTTATTGACCGATGGCGGCAGGATAGCGATATCTAGGCGCTTGCACTCGTCGATGTAGCGCGAAATCTTATCTGCGTTGGTCTCCTCGCTAGTGATGAGAGCCGCCATAAATTCGGCCGGATAGTACGTCTTCATATAGGCCGTTTGAAAGGTCACGTAGGTGTAGGCTGCGGCGTGGGATTTGTTAAATCCGTACGAAGCGAAGTGCAAAATAAGCTCAAACAGCTCGTCGGCCTTTTTGCCGTCTAGCCCCTGCGCCTCTGCTCCTTCGATAAATTTGCCCTTTAGCCTATCCATCTCCTCTTTTATCTTTTTACCCATCGCGCGGCGCACGAGATCAGCGCCTCCTAGCGAAAAGCCGCCGATAGTCTGCACGATCTGCATAACTTGCTCTTGATAGACGATGACGCCGTAGGTGGGCTCCAGGATCGGCTGAAGCTCGGGGAAAATGTACGTGATAGGCTCCAGGCCGTGTTTGCGCTTGATGAAATCTGGTATAAGATCCATCGGGCCCGGGCGATAAAGCGAGATCATCGCGATGATATCCTCGAAGCAGTCCGGGCGCATATCGGCTCCGACTTTTTGCATGCCTTCGCTTTCTATCTGAAACAGTCCCAGCGTCTGGCCGCTACTGATCGTCTCGTAGGTCTTGGGGTCGTTTTTATTGACCTGCTCCCAGATTATTTCCTTGCCGAATCTCTTTTTTACGAGCTTGACGGCGTTATCGATCACGGTTAGCGTCTTTAGCCCCAGGAAGTCAAATTTGATTAAGTCCACGTCCTCTAGGTACTTTAGGCTATACTGCGTGACGAAGTGATCCTCCTCGGCGTTTGGCTGGCGGAAAAGCGGAGTTTTGTTCCACAGCTCCTCGTTTGAGATGACCACGCCCGCGGCATGCATGCCGGCGTTTCGGTTTAGACCCTCTAAGTCAAGGGCGAATTTCCAAATTCTATTTGCATTTGAGTTACTTGCTATCAGCTCGCCGATCTTTGGCTCTTTTTCAAAGGCCTGCTCTAGCGTGATGCCTAGCTCGTCGGGGATGAGCTTAGCCATCGCGTCGGCCTCTGCGTAGGGCATATCGCATACGCGCGCGACGTCGCGGATGACGCCTTTTGCCAGTAGCTTACCAAATGTAATAACCTGCGCGACGTTAAATTTGCCGTACTTTTCTATAACGTAGTCGATGATCTCGCCGCGGCGGTTTTGACAAAAGTCCACGTCGATATCGGGCATACTCACGCGCTCCGGGTTCAAAAAACGCTCGAAAAGCAGGTTATAGGGTAGCGGATCCAGGTCCGTGATCTTTAGGCTATATGCTACTAGGCTTCCCGCCGCCGAGCCGCGTCCCGGGCCTACCGGCACGCCGCGCTTTTTAGCTTCGTTGATAAAGTCCCAAACGATCATCATGTAGCCCGGGAAGTTCATCTTGTTTATGATATCTATCTCGCGCTGCAAACGGGTGCGGTACTCCTCGTGGCGCTCTGCGGGGACAAATTTAAGCCTATCCTCTAACCCCTGCCTGCACTCGTGCTCAAACAGCACGCTGTCGTTTGGTATGCTGTAGCGTTTATCAGGCTCTGGCAAGCTCAAATTTCGCTCGGCGGCGTACTCGAGTGTAAATTTAAAATTTGGCGGCGTCGCGTCGCCTAGCTTTATCGCGAGGTCGCATTTATCTACGATTTCTTGCGTATTTGTGACGGCTTCTGGGATATCGGCAAAAAGCTCGCTCATCTGCGCGGGCGTCTTGACGTAAAACTCATGCACGCTGTGGCGCAGGCGGTTTGGATCGTCTAGCAGTTTGTTCATCGCGATACACATGAAAACCTCGTGAGCTCCCGCGCGTTGCTTAAACGTATAGTGCGTGTCGTTGGTTGCGATGACCTTAATATTTAGCTCTTTAGCTAGGCGCAAGATCTCATCGTCGATCCTGCGCTGATCGCCGATACCGTGGCGCATGATCTCGAGGTAAAAATCATCGCCAAAAACATCTTTATACCACAGCGCGGCTTCCCTAGCCGCCTCGTATCCGCCAGCGCCGAAACGCAAATTTCGCTCGCTTTGGTTGAGATTCCAGTTCACCTCGCCTTGCAGGCATGCTGAGGAGCAGATGATGCCCTCGCTGTGCTCTTTTAGCATCTTTTTGTTGATACGCGGATAATAATAAAACCCCTCGATATAGCTCATGGAGCTCAGATACATCAGGTTTTTGTAGCCGATTTCGTTTTTGGCGATGAGGCAGAGGTGAAAGCGCTGTTTGGTGCTTTTATCCCCGAGCTCCTCGCCGTTGTGGATGTAGGCTTCGATACCGATGAGCGGCTTTATGCCTTCATTTTTCATCGTTTTATAAAAGTCTATCGCGCCAAACATATTGCCGTGATCGGTGATGGCTGCGGCTTTGACGCCTTGTTTTTTTAGCGTTTTTGCTAGCTCTTTGATACGGTTGGCGCCGTCTAGCAGCGAATACTCCGTGTGCAGGTGCAGATGTGTAAAATCTGTAAAATCGCTCATTTTTCGTCCTTTTTAATGCTTTTGATTTTACAGAAACTTTGCTTTTAGGCGGATAAATCGATATTGTTTAAATTTGGCTAAACGCGGGAAGTAGGCTGCTGGCGTGGGCTTTTCGTCAAATTTGAGCTCAAATTTGACGACTGCGGTGCGGGCGGCTCCTCTTAAATTTACGGCTCTAGATTTAGCTTAAATTTGAGCGGTAAATTTGACGCAACCTCGTGGGCATAAATAAAAATTTGAAGCGCAATTACAAGGGGATTAAGAAAAATTTAGATAAGGCGGATAAAAAATTTACCGCACTTTTTTAAATTTAAATAATTCAAGTGGCACGTTTAAATTTATCGACCAAATTTCTCTCTAAACATCTCAAGCAAATTTGACAGAGTGTCGCATTTTGATGCGTCAAGGCCGAGCTTAAAAGCGGCGAATTTATAGTGGATTTTTGCGCCGTCCGTTACGCTCACCGCCGGAGCGCTCGAGCTTTTGGAGAGCTTTTTGCCGCCATGCGCTAGCAGGCCGTGATGGATGAAATTCGCGCCCGCAAAACCGTAACCCAAAATTTGCGCTGCGTACTTTTGCGCCGCCGAGCACGCGAGCAGATCCTCGCCTCGCACGAGCAAATTTACGCCCAAAATCTCGTCATCCACGAGGCTAGCTAGATTATACGCGGGCATGTCGTCCTTTTTCCAAACGACGAAATCGCCCAAAATTTGCGCCAAATTTACGCTTTGAGCTTGCGCGAATTTTTCCGTCTCAAACGCCGTTTCGTCCGTCAAATTTAAGACGCCTAAATTTGCCGAATTTAAATTTTCCGTGGCGTTAGGGCTAAATTTTTCGCCGTCTGATTTCTCTCTGTCTGAGCCAACCAAATTTGCCGAATTTTTTAAACCGTTTGCCACGCCGTTTTGCGCTTTTCGCCCGTTACCGAACAAACCGCCCGTCTGGTTTGCCGCTCCGTCTGGTTTGCCACACAAAGCATCAAAATTTATCAAATTTTGCCTGACGCAAATTTCCGCCCCGTCAAGGACGCGAAGCCGCATGGCCGTTTCGTCTTTTTTAAATTTAAGATTTTTCTCCGCGCAAACCCGCGCGTAAATGCCGTTTTTAAACGAGCTTTTCATCGAGTGTGAGCACTCGCAAGCGTAACAAACTCCTTTTTGCTCGAGCGTTTTTAGCGCGTTTTGGTAGGCGCCGAGGCGAAATTTGCAGCTAAATTTGGTTTCAAACTCCCCCACTCCACTAGGTCCGCCGTCAAAATCAATGTCCAGCATATCAAGCACTCGAAAGATGTTTTCCACATATTGCCTGCGGTAGCGCGGCAAGTCGTAGTCGTCGATCCTTAAATACAAAATCCCGTCAAACGAGCGAGTAAAAAGATAGGTCAGCAAGAAGTTGTAAACATTGCCCGCGTGCAAAAAGCCGCTTGGTGTCGGGGCGATACGAGAGATGATTTTTTGGTTCATTTGGAGCGAAAATTGATTAAAAAGCTTAAATTTAAAAATTAGTTAAAAGCCGTCAGATTTGACGGCCAGATTATTCTTTAGGTTTAGATTCGTTTACTCTTAGGGCTCTGCCGCCTACTTCCTTGTTGTTTAGCGCTTCGATCGCTTTTAGCGCGTCTGCGTCGTTTTCTATCTCGACGAATCCAAATCCTTTTGAGCGATTCGTGTCGCGATCTTTGACGATTTTCGCGCGTTTTACTTCGCCAAACGGCGCAAATGTATCCTTAAGCTCTGCCTCAGTCATGCGATATGACAAGTTACCGACGTAAATATTCACAGTAACGTTTCCTTAAATCAAATTCCCGATAAATCGGTTAAGGGATAATACCTGAATTTAAATAAAAAAGCTAGATAAAAAGCGCGCTTTTTATAATTTAGTATTAAATTTACCCGCAAGCATATCCGCGAGCTCTCCAATACGGCAAAATTTAGTCGATTTTTCAAACTCGCAGTCTTTTAGGGCTTAGAAAACGGTTTCATACAAAAGCCGTTTTCTTACGCGCAAAGAAAAACTCGGCGATAAAGAGCGGGCAAAGCTACGTTAAGCTTTTGCCTTAAATTATCGTCTGGGCTTTGTGCCGTTTTATTTTACGAATAGCAAGCCCTCTTTTACTTCGGCGTAAATTTGCTCGCCGCCTAAAATCTTCAGCAACTCCAAAGCAAACTCTATTGCCGTGGCAGGACCCCTTGAGGTGATGATATGACCGTTTATCACGACGTTTCTATCGCTTACGTAGCTTCCGCCTCGTACGGCTTTTTCGCAGCTAGGATAGCAGGTAAACTCGCCTCTAACGATCTCTGCGGCGTCAAGAGCGATCGGCGCGGCGCAGATGGCTGCTATAAATTTACCTTTTTTATCGAAACGCTTTATAATTTCTCTCATTTTTAGATTTCCTTCGATGTTTGAGACGCCCGGCTGACCGCCCGGCAAAACTAGCATATCATACTCGTCCTCCTCAAGATCGTAAAGCGTCATATCGCAGACAAATTTCACTCCGTGAGCGCCCGCTATAGGCAGTTTATCAAGCCCGACGATATCGACTTCCACGCCGCCTCGTCTAAGCACGTCCACGATACTAACGCCTTCTATCTCCTCAAACCCGTCGGCAAAAATCACGGCAACTTTTTTCATAATTTTCTCCTTAAATTTTCGGATTATTATACTCTCGTTTGCTAAATTTGCGCTATAATCGCGCCACTTTAAATTCGAAAGGAAGGAAAATGGAAGTAAAGATTACATATTGCAATTCTTGAAACTATAGACCGGTAGCTTCTCGTGTAGAAGAAGAATTTTTAAGTCAAATTCCAGGTGCTAAAATTAGCAAAACCGTCGGTAGCGGCGGAAACTTCATAGTTGAAGTAAACGGAAAAGTAGTCTTTTCTAAAAAAGATCTCATCGGTACGGACGTAAACGCCCTGCCAAATCACGAAGAGATCGTTGCTTTGGTCGATAGCGTTAAAAAATCAGCCTAAAGTCTAAGCTAAGGCTTAGGCCTTGGCTTTTATTTTTTCAAATTTTATCTCGTTTTTTTCATATTTTTTAAGCAAATCGTTTATACGCCTCTCAAAAATTTTCCATCTAGCTTCATTTCCATGTTTTTCAAATAAACTTAACGCTTGGCGGGTCAAAATTTCTTGTTCATTCTTTGTGAGCAAGTATTCAAAAAGCCGGTCAATCACCGCTAGACCGTTTCGCTCCGGCATCAAATCAATCAAATTTCGTTCGGTTTTTATCTCCTCAAAAAACTAAATACCGCTCTTAAACCGCTCGTTAAATTTTCACAAAGCGCTACCGTGTCGGTATTTTCGTTGATTTCATAATAGGCAGCGTTGGAGTCTATGATAGATGAGATTCTATCCCTAAAATGACATTCGTATTCTTTTGGCTTTAAGACGGTTTCTTTGCCGGCTGCGGCGTCTATAAACGCACCGTAAATGCCGCAGTTTACGTAAAATCTGGTTTCAAATGCGGTATTGCCGCTACTTTTTTGAAAATTTACGACATATATAAATTCGGGAGTATTTTTGTAGAAATTTAGCCCGTTTTTGGTAAAGCCGTTATTCTTAAACAGCGGCTTTACTTGGGCTATGAGCTCGTCAAATTTTGCTTTCATCAAATTTGACGACTGTGATTATTTGTTTGCGCGTTCGATGTACTCGCCGCGGACGGTATCTACGCGGATGACCTCGCCTTCAAGCACGTGGAAAGGTATCTGCACGACCGCGCCGCTCTCAAGCGTAGCGGGCTTTTTGCCGCCCTGGGTGTCGCCTTTGAAATTCGGCGGAGTTTCGACGATCTTTAGCTCGACGACTTGCGGTACTTCTACACCGATAGCCTTGCCGTTGTGAAATAAAATCTCAACCATCATGCCGTCGATCATCCATTTTTTGACATCTCCCACGTCCTCGTCACTGATCGCTACTTGCTCATAGGTCGCAGTGTCCATAAACTGGCAAAACTCGCCGTCGTCGTAAAGATACTGCATCTCTTTTTCTTCCAGATTCGGCTGGTCACATTTGTCGCCCGCGTGGAAGGTCTTTTCAAGCACTTTGCCGTCGATGAAAGATTTGATTTTCGCGCGAACGAAAGCCGCTCCCTTGCCCGGTTTTACGTGCTGATATTCGACGACTTTATACGGAACGCCGTCTAGCTCAATCTTTAGTCCTTTTTTTAGGTCGCCCATAGAATAGGTTGCCATTTTTTCTCCTTGTAGTTTTAAAGGCTGATTATATCAAAAAAGTTTTTAGTTTAGTTTAAGAAGCGGCGAGAGGGCAAATTTGACCGCGCTCGCCGAAGTAAAACTCAAATTTAAGGCTTAAATTTAAACTCGCCTTTTTCCTTGCTTTGTTCAGACTGCGAGTGGATTTCCCTTTTCATCTGTTCACTTACGCTAGGATCGTCTTTTTGTATCTTTTGAAATTTCTTTTTTTCGGTCAAAATTTTCTCAAAATTTTTCGTAGTTTGCTTTTGCACTTCGCTCTCGCAACCCGCAAGCAAAAACAAAATCGGAATCAAAAGTAAAAATTTCATACTCAAACCCTTCTTAAATTTATGCCCCAATTCGGGCTTAAATTTAGACAACTGCGTACTTTGCCCATACGCAAACGTCTAGATCGTTTAGCTTAGCCAGCGTCTCTTTGGTTATTTTTTCATCCACAAGCACGACCGCAAGCGCCATACCGTGATCATCGCGTCCTAGGCGGAAGTCGGCGATATTGATCTTCTCTTCGGCGAGGATAGATGAAATTTTAGCGATAACGCCCGGAACGTCGTTGTTTTTAAAGATAATCATCTTGCCTTTAGGCTTAAAGTCTGTTTTAAAGCCGTTTATCGTCACGATGCGTTGCTGATTTTCGCCAAACACCGTTCCGCCGATCGTTACGACATCATTTTCGGTCGTGATGCGAACGGTGATTTTATTTTTGAAAATACTATTGCCGCCGACGGTGCTCTCTGTCGTTATGCCTTTTTCGTCGCACAAAAATTTAGCGTTTACGTAGTTTATCGTATCGCCCAAGCTCTCTTTTAAAGCGCCTACGATCGCAAAGGTAAGCATGGAATTTGCGTACTCGCTGATAGGGCCGTGCGTCTCGATGCGGATGGCTTTGATCGCTTTTTTGTTGATCTGAGCGGCGAGGAAGGCCATCTTGCTCGTAAGCTCGATATAAGGCTCCACAAAAGGCGGTAGATCTTCCGTTTTTATCGGCAAATTTAGCGCGCTAGGATAGCTGATGCCGCGAGCTGCCGAGATAGCCTGCTCGGCTGCGGCGATAGCGATATTGGCCTGAGACTCCAGCGTATTTGCGCCAAGGTGCGGCGTGACGCTGACGTTATTTAACTCAAGTAGCGGATGATCCGTCGCCGGCTCCTTCTCAAACACGTCGATACCAGCAAACGCTATCTTGCCGCTTTTTAGGCCGTTATACAGAGCCTCTTCGTTGTAAAGGCCGCCGCGAGCGCAGTTTATGAGGCGCACGCCGTCCTTCATCTTTGCGATCTCCGCTTCGCCGATCATGTTTACGGTTTCTTTATTTTTAGGAGTGTGTATGGTGATGAAATCGCACGCAAGGATATCGTCGAAATTTCGCGTATAAACGCCGCCCATATCGGTTACTTTCGACGGATCGATATATGGATCATAAGCAACGATTTGCATACCGAAAGCCGCAGCCCTAACCGCTACGCGAGAGCCGATGTTGCCAAAGCCGATGACGCCTAGAGTCTTGTTAAAAAGCTCAACGCCGTACCATTTCTCGCGTTTCCAAATTCGGTCGATTTTTAGGTCGTTGTGAGCGTACGGAAACGAGCGAGCGGCAGCTAACATATGAGCCATCGTTAGCTCTACCGCGGCGATCGTGTTTGCCGTAGGGACGTTCATCGCGATTATGCCGCGTTTTGAGCAGCCGTCGATATCTACGTTATCTACGCCCACGCCCGCGCGCACGAGAGCTTTTAGATTTTTGGCCGCATTTAAAAACGCCTCGCCGACTTCGGTCGAGCTTCGCGTGATGGCCACGTCAGCCTCGCCTAAGATATCCAAAAGCTTATCTTTGGGTACGTTTACTGCGTCGATTACTTTTATATCCTCTTCGCGATTTAAAATTTCAAAGCCGACTTTATGTATTGCGTCGCACACTATTATCGTTTTCATAGCTTGATCTCCTTGAAAGTTGAGCGTATATCGTACGCTTTAAGTTCGTTTATAACGCGATCTAAAACGCCGCCGTCTTGCGTGTTTATGTAAATTAAATTTTGTGAATTTTCTTTTACTACACTAAAATCTACGGGTATGTTTTTTAATGTTTGAGTAAGGCAGAACATCGAGTATATATCGTTTTTATCGATCACTAACTGATAGGCCGTTTTTAGGACTGTTTTTGACTCGTCTTTAAATTCTATAAATATCTCATTGCTTGCCAAAGCATATTTTTTAGGAGCCAAATTTGCCATTTCACCAACCCAAGAAGTAGGGCCAGTAGTCAAATTTTGCTCCTTGTTATTTTGTGATATTTGTAGCTCCGCAGGCACAGGCTCTTTTAAATTTACGTCCGCGTACTTATACAGCAAAGTGCCACATACGCAGACGAAAATCAGCAAAAAAGCAATCGCGCCCCAGAACAAATATCGCTTCATTTACTTATGATAGCTGTTCTTTAATAATATCGCCCAAAGTAACCTTATCGTCGCTATTTATCTCGTTTAGCACCTCGCGCTCTTTTTGTCTTGCAAGGCGCCTTACGCTTAGGCGGATTCTATTTTTCTTCTCGTCGATAAAAGCTATCGCAGCTTCGATATTATCGTTTATGTTTAGGCTTTCAGCGCTTACGCTACCTAGGTCTTCTTTGCGAATGAGCGCATCGACGTTATCGCCGAGCTCTACAAATACGCCAAAATCTTTAATATCGCGAATTTTACCGGTCACGATGTCGCCTACATTAAATTTCTTCGCATAGGCTTGTACCGGGCTTTGTTTTAGATCTTTTTGGCTAAGAGAAATTTTTTGCTCGTTAGAGTCGATTTTGATGATTTTTACCTCAACCTCGTCACCTACTTTAAACAAATCTTTGCACTTATCGTTTCTATCCCATGAAGCGTCTTCATTGTGAAGCAAGCCCTCAACTGCGCCAATCCTAACAAATGCTCCAAAGTTCGTTACGCTAGTAACTACGCCTTTAGTGACGTCCCCTTCTTTAAATTGGGCTTTAAATTCGTCAAACGGTTTTTTGAGTAGATTTTTTAGGCTCACTCTTAAGCGGCGATCTTTTGCATCTATCTCGATAACCTCGACGTCAAGCTCCTCGCCTTCACTGATGTGATCTTTTGGATTTTTGATATTTTTATCCCATGAAATTTCAGAAATGTGCAAAAAGCCCTCTATGTCGTTGCCAAGATCCACAAATGCACCATAAGGCTCAATGTTGCTGACTGTTACTTTTATAGTATCGCCCACATCTAGTCCGTCTTTTATCTCTTCCCAAGGATCCGGAGTTGCAGCCTTGATAGATAGAGAGAGGTGTTTTTTCTCGTTATCGTATTTGATAACTTTTACTAAAACCTTGTCGCCTTCTTTGTAGATAGAGCCCGGATTTACCGGTCCTTTATAGCTTATCTCGCTGTAGTGCACGAGCCCATCCACTCCACCTACGTCTACAAACATACCGTAAGTAGTGATTTTCTTAACCACACCCTCTATCACGTCCGTATTTTCAGCGACTGCAGATATCGCTTCTCTTTTTTTCTTTCTATCTTCGTCAAGCAGTTTTTTTCTTGACACGATAATGCTTTGCTCGTCTTTGTCTATTTTTATGACTTTTACTTTAAACGACTTTCCTACTACCGCGTTTGCGTCTTTAAAGCCGCCTTGCGAGCGAGGCAAGAAAAACTCGATACCGTCGCTGTTTTGAGCAACAAAACCGCCTTTATTTTTACCGATTATTTTTACGTCAAATACGTCTTGATTTTCTTCGTTATATGAGTCTATATAGGCTTTTACTTTTTCTTTTCTAAGCGCTTTTTTGTGAGAAACGATAGGTTTACCGCCTCTTGAGCCGGTTATTACGACCTTTATAGTATCGCCCGTTTTAAATTTAAGCTCTCCGTTTTCATCTTGGATCTCGGAAATATTTAAAATTCCCTCTGATTTTTTACCGACGTTTACAAAAACCTCGTCGCCTTTAATATCGACGATTATTCCGTCGCTATCCTCTTCAGTCTTTTTAAAAGACTCCTCTAACATCGCGGCAAAATCGTCGTCTTCGATACCGTCGTTTGCCTTACTAAGCTGAACTTTTTTGTTCACCGCAGCCATCTTGTTCCTTTTGTATATATTTTGCTTTTAACACAATTAGACTCAATTTTACTTAATATTAACTTATTTGTAGATTAACTTGCGAAATTTCAGGGCTAAATTTGAAATTTTGTTTAAAAAGGTAATGAGTATTTATTAAATTTGAAAGCTCTCCAGCTTATCAATCACTTTTTGGATAATCCAATCAGGCGTAGAGGCTCCAGCACTCACTCCGCAGAGATTTTTCCCCTCAAACCACGCGCGATCTAGTTCTAACTCATTTTCCACGAGATAGCTATCCTCGCAGGCGGTTTTTGAGATGAGATAGAGCTGCTTTGTATTTGAGCTATTTTTGCCGCCAACTACGACCATTACGTCAGCTCTAACGGCTAAGTTTTTGACCGCTTCTTGGTTTTCAAAAGTAGCGTTGCAAATCGTGTTAAAAACGCGTACCTCTTTTACACGCAACATCAAATAGTTTACGATTTGCATAAATTTTTCTACTTTACGCGTCGTTTGACTAATGACGGCTACTTTTTGCGCTAGTTTTACGTTCTCTAGCTCGCTCTCTTCTAGCACGACGAAAACCTTGCCGACGGCGTATGATTTTACGCCCTTTATCTCGGGGTGATTTTCATCGCCGAATATCACGATATCGTAGCCCTCTTTGCTCATTTTTTCGCAAATTTGCTGCGGTTTGGTCACAAATGGGCATGTAGCATCAATCACCTTTATATCGCTTTTTTTTAGCTCTGCTAGATCGCCTTTTGTGATACCGTGCGTGCGGATGATCGCTTTTTTTTCGCCGTCAATTTCGTTTATGCCTTCAAGCGTTTTAACATTAAAATTTTTATTTAGGCGGTTTATCTCGTCGTTGTTATGGATGATGGGTCCGATAGTTACGGCGTCCTTAGCGTTCTCGGCAATTTTTATAGCGCGCTTGACGCCAAAACAAAATCCGTAACTGCTAGCAAGCTCAATCTTCAACACTAGCTCCAAGTTGTCTTAAAATCCCGCTAAAATTTGGAAACGAAGTCGCGATAAATTCGCTCTTTTCTATAACCATTCCGCATTTTAGCCCAAGCACCGCAAAGCTCATCGCGATACGGTGATCACCGTTGCTATCTATAATAGCGCAGTTTGCCTCGCCGCCTTTTACGCTAAAGCCGTCTTCAAATTCTTCGACTTCAAGCCCGCATTTTCGCAGCCCTTGCACCATGATCGCGATGCGGTCGCTCTCTTTGACGCGAAGCTCTTTTGCGTTTCTTACGCTACTTGTGCCCTGCGCATTTGCAAATGCGATCGCAAGCGCCGGTACTTCGTCGATCAGCCACGAGATATTTTCACTCAAGTCCACGGCTTTTAGCGGAGCATGCTTTATCTCGATCTCGCCGATACTTTCGTATGTGCCGGAAGTCTCTTTAAACGTTACTTGCGTGCCCATTTTGGCTAAAATTTTAAAGGCCTCCACGCGCGTTTTATTTAGTAGTATATTTTTTAGCACGATATGAGAATTTGGGATTATCGCTGCTGCTACGGCAAAGAAAAACGCCGAACTAGGGTCGTTTGGAACGCAAATTTCAAGCGGTTTTAGCGGCGCGCTCATCGGCTCAACCTTGACGCCGTGCGGTAAAATTTGCAGACTTGCGCCCATACCCTTTAGCATGCGCTCGGTATGATCGCGGCTAAGCTCAGGCTCGCTAAGCTCGCAGCCGTTGGACTTTAGTCCCGCTAAAATCAGCGCCGATTTTACCTGCGCGGAGGCGATTTTGCTATCAAATTTAAAATACTCCAGCTTCTTGCCGCGGATCGCCAAAGGCGCATGATCCCCGCCGTTTGCGCCGTCTATCTTAGCTCCGACGCTAATCAGCGGTTTAGCCACGCGCGCCATCGGACGCCGATTTAAAAACTCGTCCCCGCTTAGTACGAAAAAACCCTCGCTAGCAGCCAAAAAGCCCATAAAAAGCCTCATCGCCGTGCCCGAGTTTCCGCACTCTAAAACAACGCTAGGCTCTTTTAAATTTGCGCTCGGAGTTATGATTAGCTCGCCCTCTTTTTCCTCGATATGCGCGCCCAAATTTTTTACGATCTCTAGCGTATTTAGCGTATCCTCGGCCTTTAGATAGTTTTTCACGCGGCTTGGCTTATCGCTTAAAAGCGAAAATATCGCGCATCTATGCGAGATAGATTTATCGGCAGCGATGTTTTCCAGGCTCGCGCTTATCGGCGTTCTTAATGCGTAAACTTTCATCTTAGTCCGATATTTAAATTTTGCTTTAAAGCGTCCAAAATTTTATCCATTATCGCCGCTACTTCCTCGTCTTCAAGCGTTTTTTGTATGTCTTGGAAGTTAAATTTGACGCTGAGACTCACGTCGTCTCCGAGCTTTTCGTCTGAATATATATCAACCGGCGCAAATTCTTTTAGGCACTCGATTTTTAGCGCGTTTATGCACTCTTTTATCGCTTCAAATTTCATGGATTTTGGTACGATTAGGCTTAGGTCTCTACTGATAGCCGGAAATTTCGAGTATGGCTTGACGACCGCACCTTCAAATTTAAGCTTTTCAAACTCTATCTCGCAAAGGTATGTTCGCGGCAGGTCGCGCGCAGCCTCGACCCGTACGTCTACGCGGCCGATATAGCCCACGCAAACGCCGTTTTGGTAGATTTTAGCTTGTTCAAATTCGCTTAAATATTTTACGTCGTCGCAGGCTTTTAGTTCAAATTCACCGATCACGTTTCTAACGGCCGTAGCAAAGCCCAAAAAGTCGATATCGGCGGGCTTTGCTCCGTTTAGCAGGCTAGGTTCTTTTGTCAGTCCGCTAGCTACGAAGCCAAATCTCTCGCTTTGCTCGCCATCCTCGCTAAATACGCTACCGAATTCAAAAATTTTGACCGATTTTCGCTGATTTTTTACGTTTCGCTCGGCCGATTTTAGCAAGTGATTTGCAAGCGTCGGCCTTAGTGTGTTTAGCTCACTATTTATCGGGTTGGCTATCTCAGCCTTGCAAGGCGCAAAACCGAGCGCCGCTAGCTCGCCGGCGTCGTCAAATACATAATGCACGCTCTCAAAAAATCCGGCAGCGGCGGTTTTTT
>NZ_CALHXD010000240.1 GCF_938040115.1 uncultured Campylobacter sp.
TCAAAATAGAGCTTTTTATCTTTGCTTTTTGGCTAGTTTTAGCTTGCTTTTTGGCACTAAATTTTAGCTGGGTTTCGGCAAATTTAGCTCAAATTTTTAGCGCTTAAGGCGGACGAAATGGATGAGAAAATTTTAAAATTTATCCGCAAGATGCACCTACTTAGCCTTGCGGTTTTAGATGACGGCAAGCCATACTGTGCGAGCTGCTTTTATGCCTTTGACGAGGAAAATTTAGCTTTTGTCGTAGCTGGCGGAGAGCAGAGCGCTCACGTGAGGGCGTTTTTGGCTGAGCCTGGCGTAGCCGGCACCGTCGCGCTTGATACGAAGGTGGTGGGCAAGATAGAGGGCGTGCAGTTTCGCGCTCTGGCCGCTCCCGCGACCGCGCAGCAAAGCAAAATCTACTTCGCGCGCTTTCCTTACGCTTTGGCGATGAACCCGAGCCTTTATGCTTTGAGCCTAGGCTGGGTTAAATTTACGCATAATGCGTTGGGGTTTGGGAGGAAAATAATCTGGCAAAGAGATTGATCTTTGCTATTTGCGGCTTGTCTCGCGAGCGCTTTTCCGAGATTTCGCAAAATTTTCGCTCCGTAGGCTATATGCCTAGCGCACGCTCAATTTTGCTTCAAAACTCGAAAAATCATCTCGCGATACTTCGCCTTGACTTTTTCTATTCAAATTTGAGTCACCGAAATCTGTTCTTTTAAAATTACGTTTTCAAGGGCGGGTTTCGGTGAGTAAAATTTACATTCAAATTTGCAAATTTGACTTAAAATTTGAGTGTAAAGAATCAAGGCAAAGTATCTTGCGATGAATTTAAATGTTGCGAAGAAATTTTCGACCGAAGATAGAACATGCAGTTCATCGAGGGAGGAAATTTCTAGCTCATTTAAAGGCGCGCAAGAGACGAGCCGCCAAAAAGCAAAATTTACTCGCCGAATATATCAAGTTTTTTATCGTATTCTCTTGTCTCCACCCCAAAAAACCCGAGCAACGAGCTAAAAACATTATCGTGCGAGACGGCTTCGTCTTTTTGCGCGCGTAGACGAGCTAGAGTCGCTTCGTCGCTTGCATACGCCATCATCGGGATGTGTTTTTGCGTCTCGGGTGCGATGGCGTAGGGCATGCCGTGCAGGTAGATGCCGTTTTCGCCCAGGCTCTCGCCGTGATCGGAGAAGTACCAAACCGCGCTTTTATCGCCGCCCGCGTCCTTGACCGCCTTGATGACCTCGTCAATAAAAAAATCCGTAAAAAGCAGCGTGTTGTCGTATGTGTTTACGATACTATCGCTATCGCAGGAGCTAAGCTCGCTCGTGTCGCAAGTCGGGGTAAATTTGCGAAATTCGCTCGGATAGCGCGCGTAGTAGGCCGGTCCGTGCGAGCCTTGCAGGTGTAGGACGATTATCTCGTTTTGCGCGAGATTTTCGAGGCGTTTTTTGAAGGAGGGCAGCATATTCGTATCATATCCGGCGTCAAAATACTCGACGTCGCCGGCGTCCAAGCGGTCGCAAACGCCCTTGCACTTGCCCGAGTTGTTGCCCAGCCACACGACCTTGACGCCGACGCGTTTTAGGATATCAAGCGCGTTTTCGCTAAATTCTTTGCTGCTGTATTCTTTTCTCGTGGACTTTGAAAACAGGCACGGCAGCGAGACGGCTGTCGCAGTTCCGCACGAGCGAGCGTCGCCGAAATAGACCAAATTTGGCTCATTTTTCGTGTAAAAATTCGTATCGTTTTTGGCGTATCCGCCGAGCGAATAGTTTTTTGCGCGGGCCGTTTCGCCAACGATCAGCACCATCAGTCGCCGCTCATCGCTTGGCCTCATCGTCGCGTCCGTGCCGATTTGTTTAAATTCGGGCTTGAAAAACTCGAGTTTTACGTACTTTTGAGCCGAATATATCGGATAAAACGGCAGGTTGTAGGCTCTGATGAAGCTATTTTCGCGAAAAAACGGAATGATGGACTTGGTCTGCGGTAAAAACAGAGCCGCCGCGAGAGCTAAAAATCCGAAAAATGCGGCAAATTTGACCTTTAGATGCCGCCTTGCGCCGCCGTACTCGATCCTCGCAAATGCGACCAAAAGGCAGGGCAAAACGCCCAAAAATAGCATATAGCAAACGAGTTTTGGATTTAAAAAGCTTAGCACCTCGCTCGCGTCCGTTTGCGCGACGTTTCTTATCATTTCGCTATCGATTATGATACCGTAGCTTTGCATGAAGTAGCTACTAGCGCACGTAACTCCGATCGCAGCGATACTAACCGGCTTAGCTAGATAGGGCAAAAAAACGAGCGAAAACAGCGCGCAAAGCAGCGAAAAATATATAACCGGCAGGCTTGCGGCCGTCAGCGGATGAGCTTCAAAGCTAAGCCTTGAATAAATAAAATTAAACAGCCCGAAATTTAGCGCGGCGATAAAAATGGCGTTTAAAATCGTAAATTTAAACCAAGAAATACGTAGCTTCATAGCCTTCCTAATATTGATAATAAGAGTGGAACTTTATCCAAAAAAAGCTTAAAGCTTTAGTCTTTAACGGTAAAATTTGAGCTCAAATTTGACGCCAAATATCAAATTTGAGTTTCTAAATTTAGCTTGTGGGCGTAAATTTAGTAGCCACTTTGGGTGAATTTTACTCGCTAAAATGCCAGCGCAAACAGCGTCCACGCCCAAGTTATCGCAGCCGTACCGATAGAGAGGCAAACGGCGGCGGAGGCGCAGTCTTTGGCGATTTTAGCTAGCGGATGAAAGCCGGGCGAAACGAGATCTACTACCGCTTCGATCGCGGTATTTAGGCACTCGCAGATCAAAATGAGGCCAAAAACGGCGATCAGCAGCGCGTGCTGTGCGGCAGAAACGGGTAAAAACAGCGAAACTAGCGCGAGCGGAACGATAACACAAAGCTCAGTGCGAAACGCCGCCTCGTTTTTTAGCATCGCGGCAAGCCCCTCGAATGCGAATTTGGAGTTTTTGAAAAAGTTGTATTTTGGTTTCATATTTTGCCTTTAAATTTGCGAAATAGTAGCGTAAATTTGCTTTATAAGGCGCTTTTGCGGACGGCGCGATAAACAAAAACGTAGTCAAATTTGCCGCTCAAATTTGATAAAACTCGGCTAGTTTTTTACTCATCAGAAATCTTTGAAGTCTTGTAAAGTAGCGCAAACGCCGCCGCACCGATAACCGCAAAGCTCGTAACCATCGGCAGTAGCGTGCCCTCAAATAGCTGCCCGATCGCGACTCCGATAGGAAGCGAGATAAATGTAGAAACCGAGCCGATCAGCGCAGCCGCCATGCCCGCGATCTTGCCCATAGGCTCCATCGCCATCGCGTTTAGGTTGCCAAAAAGTATGCTTACGCAAAAAAAGCTACTCATGCAAAACGCCATAAAAACCCACAGCGGCGGCACTCCATCATACGCGACGACGACGGGCAAAAACGCGACCGCGATAACGCAAAACGCTCCCATAGCGCGCATGCTAAGGTAGCGCATGCCGTAGATCATCACGAGCTTTGCGTTTATCATCGACGCGGCGCCCAGAGCTAGGGCGTTTATCGCAAAATAGATAGGAAACTCGTCGCCTAGCTTGTAACTCACCTCAAAAATCTGCTGAGCGGTGCTGATATAGCTCAAAAACATCCCAAAAATCAGCCCCAAAACGATCGTGTAGCCTGCGGTACGTCTGTTTTTCACTACCTGCGCGGCTTCGCTTTTTATCAAATTTAGGCTAAATTTATTGCGGTTTTGCTCAGGCAGAGTCTCGCTCTGACGCAGTCCAAACCACGCTAGGCACGCAAACCCCATAAAAGTAAGCATCAAAAATATGCTGCGCCAATTATAAATTTTAAAGATAAAACCGCCAATGATCGGAGCAAGTGCCGGCACGATGATAAAAACTGCCGCGATAAAGCTCATCACGCGAGCCATCGCGCGTCCCTCGTAAAGATCGCGGATAAGCGCCATCGCGATGATCCTAGGGCCCGCAGCGCCTAGTCCCTGGAAAAATCTGCTCGCCAAAAGCGCAGTAAAATCGCTCGTGACGACCGAAATAAATGAGCTTGCCGTAAATATCGCAAGCGCGAGCAGCACAGCGTTTCGTCGCCCGATAAAGTCGCTAAGCGGTCCGTAAAATATCTGTCCTACGGCAAAGCCCGCAAACATCGAGGAGATGACGAGCTGGGTTTGATTTATCTGCGTCACGCCAAGATCTAGGCCGATCTGCATGAGTGCGGGCAACATCGCGTCGGTGCTCATAGCTCCAAGCGAGGTTAGAAGCGCCATAAGCGCGATAAATTCTACGAAAGGCAAGGTTTTGGGGATAAATTTCATCTTAAATTCCGCTTTTTGGATTTAGGGGCGATTGTATAAAAAATAAGCTTAAATTTTGAGGTTGGTTTGGGTGGAAATTGGCGCCAAATTAAATTTGATCTATCTAAAAAACTCGGGGTCAAATTTGGAGATCAAATTTAAGTCCGCGCGAGTAAATTTCGCTAAATTTAACGCTTTAGTGAGTAGCAATTTAAGAAATTCGAGATTTTACTGTGAAGTAGTTAAAAGTAAAACATGATGAGCTGGTTGCTTTTGGATTTTATTGAAATGCTTTGGATTGTAAAAAATAGGGGATGGTGGTTATAGGCGACTTGACGATGTCTTTAAAAGACCTGGTATTACGCTATTTCTTTAGTAAAAATGCTAAAAATATTTTTAAAATATTTTTGGGTAATTCAGTTTTTAAGGCTCGAAAAAATGGTAATGAAAACTTTACTTTTCAATACAAAAACGCAGATATGCCCTAAAATAGGCACTTTGCAATTTAAGCATTTGCCTTTTTTAAGTTTCAAACGCTT
>NZ_CALHXD010000241.1 GCF_938040115.1 uncultured Campylobacter sp.
ATTTGCGATCAGTCTGTGCAGCCCGGCCACGCCCGCGTCGCTAAATTTACGCGCGTCGTTGCCTAAAAATCGCGCCGTTTCGTACGCCTCCTCCACTACCGCGCCGTCGGCGGTGCCGGCAGATACTATCGCGATGTAGCTTTGCGTGAGCGCGGGCTCTTTAAATTTGACGCTGATGACGCGGCCGCGAGCGTTAAACTCCGCCTGCGGTAAAATTTCGCGCACCCGCTTAAAAACCCGTTCGTTCGTGCGCGTGATCAGGATATTTTGCCCTCTCGCGCCGATCGCTTCTGCGATGCGTAAAATTTCATCATCCGTCTTGCCCTCGCCGTAGATCACCTCGCCCGCGCCGTTTCGCAGGGCGCGCTGGGTGTCGATTTTGGCGCAGCCCGCGTCGCTAAAAGGAAAATCCCGTAAAAACTCTATCGCTTCGCGCTCGCTTTTTTCGCCCGATTTTACGGCGCGGATGAAATTTAAAGCCTCATCTTTCGTCATTTAAAATCTCCCCGCGAAGCCCCTTTAAATCAAGCAAAATATCATACTCGCCAAGCGCGGCGATCTCGCGTACGACGGTGCTAAAATCTCCCGCGCAAAAGCGCCTCGTCTCGCTCGCTCCCATTTGCAGCTTAAAGGCTTTGCCGTCAAATCGCGCGCGAACGTTTAAAAATCCGTGCGAGATTAGCAGATTTTCGGCTCGCTCCACGAGCGAAATTTCCTCCGCGGAAAACTCCCTGTCGTGCGGCAAACGCGTCAGAAGGCACGCGTAGCTGGGCTTGTCCGCGGTCGGCAGTCCAAGCTCGCGGCTAAGCTCTCTAATCTCTGATTTTTTGAGGCCTTTAAGCGGCGAAAGTACGCCAAGCTCGTCTTTTGCTTTAAGCCCGGGGCGGTATTCGCCAAGGTCGTCTAGGTTCGTGCCGTCGGCGACGTTTGTAAAGCCTAGATGCTTTGCTAGCTCGATTAGCCGCGTAAAAACCGCCTTTTTGCAGACGTAGCAGCGATCTTGCGGATTATTTTTTACCGCTTCGGGTGCGTCTAGCTCTAAAATTTCGTGCCTGATGCCGTAAGTACGGGTAAATTCCACCGCCTCTTTTATCTCGCGCCCCGACATATAGGGCGATTTTAGCGTGATCGCCACCGCGCGCCGGCCTAGCGTATCGGCGGCAACGCGCAGCAGTAGCGAGCTATCCACGCCGCCGCTAAACGCTACGGCTAAATTTTCCAGCTTTTTTATATCATTTTTTAGAATTTCTAGTTTCGTCATATTTTTTTAAAGTCTCGTTTCTGACCTCGCGGATCGTCGTTTGAAATCTCTGCGCGGCTTTTTTGCAGTCCTCGAATTCGGGCTTGATTTTTAAAATTTCGGGGTAATTTCGGGCTAAATTTTCATCCGTCAAATTTTGCTCGGCGTTAAAACCGCAAACTCGGCCGCGCGAAATTTTAAGCCTTATTTTGCCGTATTTAGTCTCTACCTCGCAAAACTCGCGCGCAAGCTCGGTTTTTCTCACGACGCACTCTCTAACTCCGATCGCCGTCGTATGCGCGAAAATAAGCCCCTTTATCCGCGCGGCGTCGCTCTTTCGGCACAGCGCGTTTAGCTCAAAGCCCGTGCGCCCCTTTTTCATAAAAATAGACCTGCTAAATACGTCCAGCGCGCCGCTATCTCGCAAAATATCGCACGCAAAGGCAAAGCTCTCGGCGTCCATGTCGTCGATATTAGTGGAGATTAAAATCT
>NZ_CALHXD010000242.1 GCF_938040115.1 uncultured Campylobacter sp.
AGCTAAAAAAAGAGCTTGAAAATCTGCGCGAGGGATATCTGGTGCTTAGGAAGGATTTTTGATGAAATTTAGCTCAAATCGGACAAAGGCTTATGGGTTAAATTTAGCGCGCGGAGGGCTTTTAGGATGAAAAAGGCTTTACTTTGCATCGGCAATCCTATGCGCGGCGACGACGACGTAGGCAACGAAACGGGGCGAATCGTCGAGGCAAATTTGAAAGATTGGCGGGTATTTTACGGACAGGACGTGCCTGAAAACGAGTTTGGCGCGCTTAGAGAATTTGAGCCTGATATCATCGTCGTGGTGGACGCGATGAGCGGCTTTAAAGACGGCGCGATCGAATTTTTTGATCTAAGCAATGAGCGCGACTATATCTACTCGACGCACAACTTGCCTACGCCCGTACTTTTAAGCTACCTGCGCAAAATTTGCCCCAAAACGCTGTTTTTAGGCATTAGCGTTTTGCTTGAAAACGTGCTTGATTTTAAAGAGGGCTTAAGCGAAAACGCGAAAAAAAGCGCGCAAAAAGCTTACGAGCGCATTTTGGAGATAGATAAAAATTTAAAATAGGAGAAGGACATGTTAAATCCTGCAGAAACCGCGCAAGCGGTGTCAAATTCGATGGAGCACAAGGCGCATACTCCGTTAGTAAGCATTATTTTTCTAGCTATCATGGCGGGCGCGGCGATCGCGATGGGCGATATTTTCTGGGCGCACTCGACCGTGGGCATGGCTGAAAAACAGTCTATCGGTCTTGCAAATTTTATCGGCGGCATCACCTTTAGCTGCGGACTTATGATGGTCGTTTTTTACGGCGGACATCTATTTACGAGCTCGGTTTTAAGCGGCGTTAGCGCGTATGAAGGCAAGCTAAATTTAGGCAAAACCATTAACTACTGGGCGATCGTTTGGTTTTTTAACTTCGTCGGCGGCGCGCTAATTGCGTATATGTACTACTACTCTGGCTTACCACTAAAATACGACGGCTATATCTTGCAACACTTTATACCCTCAGGTATAGGCAAGGTTACCGCGCCGTTTCACGAGCTATTTATCCGCGGAATCTTTTGTAACGTGTTTGTTTGCATGTCTATCTGGACTGCAACCAGCGAGAGCAACCTTGCGGGCAAATTTTTTGCCATCATGTGGATGATCGGCGCGTTTGTCGCATGCTCTATGGAGCACTGCGTGGCAAATATGTTCATCATCACCGAAGCCATCATCTCTAAAGCTCACTACATCGCGGCAAACGGCGGAGATATCGCCGCTGCGGCTACGGCTCTAGGACACGGCATCACGGCTGAAAAGCTAGAAGTACTAAACTGGGGAAATTTCATCGTTAAAAACCTAGTTCCGGTTACGCTAGGCAATATCTGCGGCGGGCTTTTCTTTGTGGGGCTAGTTGGATTTATGGCGAATAAATTTGACATGAAAAAGAAGTAATTCCCCATAAATGAACGGATTTTAAAAGTAGTTTTTGATTAAGGCGCTCGGTCACATACTATATGTATGCTCCCGTCACGCCTAATCAAAAACTATTTAAACTACGCCTATTCTGTCTGGAATATCTCACATCTTACTAAATTTACAAATTTAACTACATTAGATTTAAAAACTCAAATTTAGCGTTTTTGCCGTGCGGTTTTTGGTGTGCAAATTTAAATTTTAGTTCGTATAGCTTTGCAGCTTTTCATAATCCACTATCAAAAACTCATGCGGCGTTATGCGCCTGATGATATCGTCTTTTATGAGTTCGTTAAACGCGGTGCTTGCGCTTTGGCGTTTGAGTCCGACGAAGCTTGAAAGCACCTTTAGCGAAAATGGTAAAAAGACGTAGTGGTAGCCGTTTTGCGTCAAATTTTGCTCGGCGGCGAGCTCGACGAGAAAGTTTGCTATGCGCCCCTTCGCGCTTTCAAAAAGTATCGATTTTATGATTTGGCGCTGCAGTAGCGAGATATTTACGAGCGTGTCGGCGTATGCTTTGGCAAATCGCTCGTTTTTTAGCAGCTCGCCCATATCGCCCGCGTCGATCGAGTAGACCTCGCTGTCCTCTAGGATCTCTAGCACGCACACGTCGTCTATGATCGAGATGTTGTCTTTTTGCAGATGATAGACGATAAACTCCTCGCCGTCCTCAAAAAACGAGAGCTTGCCCGAGCCGCTTTTAATTATCACGACTTTGATGGATTCTGCGTAGATTGTGGCGCCTTTGGCTAGGAGCTCGCGGTTAAATTTAGCAAGCTCGTTTTGGTTCAAAACGTCTAAAATATCGGTCTCAAGTAGGCCTAGTCGTGATTTTTTCAAGTTTATCGTTTCTTATGATTATTATTCGGTGATTATTTTATCTTAAATATTTTTAAAGTGTATTAAATTTTGATCAAGCCTTGGTCGATTACTCTGCCAGTTTTGCATATTCACGCCACGCTAAAAGTCGAGCGGTAAAATTTGGGCGTCAAATTTAGCCCGTTCTGAGGCTAAATTTTATAAAATAACTTAAAATTTAAGGACGAAAAATGTTTAACGGACTGATTAGAGAGATCGCGCAGGTTGCGAGCTATTCGCAAAATACCCTACGGCTAAAAGCCTCGTACCGCCCAAATTTAGGCGATAGCGTCGCTGTAAACGGCGCGTGCTTGAGCGT
>NZ_CALHXD010000243.1 GCF_938040115.1 uncultured Campylobacter sp.
TAAAATTTTAACCCGGTAGACTTGGGCTAAAATTTTTACCTCGGCGTATCTAAATTTAAGGATGGATGATGAAAATTTCTTTACGATTTTTGCCGCTCGCCCTACTCTTTTTATCTGTGCCGCTTTTTGCGCTAGAGCAAGACGAAGCGGTCAAGGTTTGCGAGCAGCCAAAATCCATGCCTGATTTTAGGATTTTCTACGACGAAAACGCTACGAGCGAGCAGATAGACGCGGGGCTTGATCAAATTTTAGATTTTTTACGGCAAAACCCGCACCGCGTAAACGACGAGCTGGGCGAGTATTGCGACCGCCTTTTTACACCTTTTATATTTAACGCCAAAATGTATAACACGGGCAAAATCGACTTTGAGCGGATAGAAAAAGCGCTCAAATTTAAGCCCGATCTAAACTACAAAACCATCGTTACTAGCCCTATTTGCAACTCCGCTTTGCTACTGATGCCGCTTCCCTCAGGACAAAAGTCCAATCTTAGCGAAGCTGACGTCATCCGCCTCGTAAAGCTGCTGGTTGCGCACGGAGCGGATGCGAACGATAAATTTGTTTTAAGCTGCATTTACGGTGCGGACGGCTTTTGGCTTTTTAAAGAGCTGCTTAGCATGAACGCCGATATGAGCGAGATAGCGCTGCAGATCGCGGTCGATATACGCTCCTTCGCTCATGAAAACGGCGCTACTTTAAAGTTTGGCGAGGCCGTAAATTTAAAGGCGGCGCGGTTTGGAAAAAGCGCGAAATTTATGGAGTTTTACCGCGAGAAAATAAGATATTTCGAGGAGTTTTTAAAATTTAAAAGCCTAAAAGAGATTAACAAAGGCGGGCTTAGATTTTTTATAGAAACGAATTTGGCGCTTGATAACGCCGAGGCGGTCAAATTTCTGCTAGAAAACGGACTTTGCGAGCGAGTGGGCGAATGCGAGTTTTTGAGAAAAAAGGCTAAATTTTACGAAGCGACGGAGGTTTTGAAGCTTAAATTTTAAAACGCGCTTTAAAAACCGAGCGTCAAAATTTACAAAAACCCAAATCCTAAATTTAACCTTTTACTGCGAGTCAAATTTGAGAAACAAATTTTAGATTAGTTGATAGTAATCGTATCAAGTTTAAAGATATTCTTAGCACCTTGTGCTATA
>NZ_CALHXD010000244.1 GCF_938040115.1 uncultured Campylobacter sp.
CTCTAGAGCCAAATTTGAAGGCGAGTGCGTCATCGAAGAAAACGTAAGCGTCATCGGAGAGTGTGTCATCAAAAACTCCGTCATCAAAAGCGGCTCGGTCGTAGAAAACTCCGTCATCGAAGACTCCGACGTCGGCCCGCTCGCGCACATACGCCCAAAATGCGAGATCAAAAACACCCACATCGGAAATTTCGTCGAGCTAAAGGCGGCGAAGCTAAACGGCGTCAAAGCAGGCCACCTGAGCTATCTGGGCGACTGCGAGATAGGTAGCGGCACAAACGTGGGCTGCGGCACGATCACGTGCAACTACGACGGCAAAGCCAAACATAAAACAATCATCGGCAAAAACGTCTTTATCGGCTCAGACACCCAGCTAGTAGCCCCCGTAAAAGTCGGCGACGACGTGCTAATCGCCGCGGGAAGCACCGTAACTAGCGACGTACCAAGCGGCGCGCTAGCCATCAGCCGCACGAAACAGGTAAATAAAGAAGGCTTTTTTTATAAATTTTTTAACGACGCGAAAAGCGACGAAAATGCTAAAAAATAAAAAAATTTTGCTCGCGGTTTGCGGCAGTATCGCGTTTTACAAGGCTTATGAGATTTTATCCGCGCTAAAAAAAGAAGGCGCGGACGTGCGGGTTATGCTTAGCGAAGGAGCGCTCAAATTTTGCTCTGAAGCGGGCTTTGAGGCGCTATGCGAGCATAAAATTTTAACCTCGCGCACGGAGAGTTGGCAGGACGGGCTAAATCACATCGCTTACGCCAAAACCGATCTCATCTTGATCGCTCCGGCTAGCGTAAATACGATAAACAAGCTTGCAAGCGGCATTTGCGATAACGTCTTTATGCAGACTCTGATCGCTAGCCCCGCTCCCCTACTCATCGCGCCCGCAGCCAACGATAAAATGTTAAACCACTTCTCTACGCGCAAAAATTTCGAGTTTTTAGCGGCAAACGGCGCGAGATTTATCGAGCCGGTAGAAAAAACCCTAGCCTGCGGCGACACGGGTAAAGGCGCGCTAGCAGACGTTTCTACGATCATCTACGAAACCAAAAGGATGCTCGCTGAACCCAAATTTAAAGGGCAAAAAGTGATCGTCACGGGCGGCGCCACGAGCGAAAAGATCGATGACGTAAGAGCCGTGACGAATCTATCCAGCGGAAAGATGTCGCGGGCGCTTGCTGACGCATTTTACTACGCGGGTGCGGACGTGACGCTGATAGCTAGCTTTGAGACGGCAAACGCGCCCTATAAAACGCTCAAATTTCAAAGCTCGGCGGAGCTAAAAGAGCTGCTGCACGCAAATTTGACGGACGCAAATTTACTCGCGATGGCTGCTGCGGTTAGCGACTACGCTCCAAAAACCAAATTTGAAGGCAAGCTAAAAAAGCAAAACTTAGGCGAAATTTGGACGCTGGAACTCACTCAAAACGATGATGTTTTGGGCTCTTTGGCAGATTTTAAAAACGTAAAAAAAATCGGCTTTAAAATGGAAACGGACGGCGCAAACGCCATGCAAAACGCAAAAAATATGCTTGAGAAAAAGAGCCTTGATGCCGTTTGTCTAAACGTGCTGGGCGGCGATATAAATTTCGGCTCTGATAGCACGCAAATAACCTTTATCACGCGCCGTGACGCGCAAAATATCGCGCTAACATCCAAAGAGGACGCGGCGCGGCAAATCGTAAATTTAGCAAGCAAGCTATGATAAATCCCGTCTCACGAGTGCAAAAAATCGCAAGCGGCGGCGCGGGCACGGCTCTAAACGCGAGCCTGCCCATCAGCATCAAAGTCGCCGAAAAGACGGGCTACAATCGCTACAATCTAAAAATGGGTAACAAAATCCTAAGCACGAAAAGCATGAAAAGCCTCGACGTGGAGGGCGAATACTGGGGCGAGATCGCAAGCGGCACCGAAAATATCGTGATAAGAAATCTCTTTAAAAAGCCGAATTTAGCCTACGCCGCGCCTGAGGGACTCGCGCTGATAGAAAGGCTGATAAGCGAGCCCGATCTAAACTGGTTTTATGAATATATATTTAACGGCCTTAGCACGGCAGACTCGCGGGAATTATTTGAAAATCTAGCTCAAATGCTGCTTGCGCTACAAAAAAATATCATTAATATTTCGTTTGTTTATAACGGTATAAAAGGCGTTTTTCAGATGAAATTTGACGGTGCCCGGACGAGTCAAATTTACCTTATTTTTTCAAATTTCGCTCCGATTATTTTTACGCTAAAAGGCGCTCAAATAATCAGCGCTCAAACGCCGTTTGACAAGGTTGCCAGGCTCTTGCGAGACGAGTTTAGCTGCGAAGCGCAAACGACTCAAAACATCGCCGCTTTCTTTGATCCAAGCGGCAAAATAATTGATTTTAAGGGCTAAAATGAACGAGCTAAATCACCTCGCGATCATAATGGATGGCAACGGCAGATGGGCTAAGCGCCGCGGTTTGCTGCGCACTAAAGGGCACGAAACGGGCGCAAACGTCGTGGAGCAGATGTGCGAG
Organism: uncultured Campylobacter sp.; assembly: GCF_938040115.1. Classification (GTDB taxonomy): domain Bacteria; phylum Campylobacterota; class Campylobacteria; order Campylobacterales; family Campylobacteraceae; genus Campylobacter_A. Next base: position 2,511 of record NZ_CALHXD010000244.1, read on the forward strand.
TTTTGTATCGACGAGGGTGTGGCGGTGCTGAGTCTTTACGCATTTAGCACCGAAAACTGGAAGCGCCCAAAGAGCGAAGTGGCGTTTTTGATGGAGCTTTTGCATAAATTTTTGCTCTCAAAACGCGAGAGTTTTATCAAAAACGGCATCAAATTTAACGTTATCGGCGACGAAAGTCCGCTAAGCGATAAACTAAAAAACGAGATCGAGGAGATCAAAAACGCGACCGCGCAAAACTCGAGGCTAAAGCTAAATTTAGCCCTAAACTACGGCGCAAAAGATGAAATTTTAAGAGCTTTTAGGAGATTTTGCGAAAAAAACGGCGGCAAATTTGATTCCGAAAAATTAGCTCAAAATTTGAGCGAAGATAGCTTGCAGGAGTGCCTCGATGAGCCCGCGCCCATCGACCTTCTCGTGCGCACGGGCGGCGAGCAAAGACTGTCAAATTTTATGCTTTGGCAGGCCTCATACGCCGAGTTTGCCTTTACGTCCACGCTTTGGCCAGATTTCACGCGCGAGGAGCTAGCCCAGATAACAGCCAAATTTAAGAAAAAAGATAGAAGGTTTGGCGGACTTTAAATTTGATGTTTTTGGCTGCCTCTGTCTTTTTAAATTTACGTCGTTTTATTTAATTCGTTCGTCGAAAAAGTGCCTTTAAATTTGACAAACAAAAGCCTTGCCGCAACGCCGTTTTACATAAATTTTGAACCAAAATCTTTAAATTTAAAATCATTCAAGGCAATATTTCGCTAAAATCGCCTTTAAATTTTGTGTTTTATGCTTTTTGCGGCGCTAAAACTAGTCAAATTTTAGCTAAAAACAGCGCGGAAAATTTGCACAGACATTGCTTAAAAACGTCGCCGCTAGCTCAAAAACAATCGCAAGCAGCCAAATGCATTTTAATTTTAAATAGGAGAGTTATGTTTTTCGCCGTTTTATTTTTTATTTTAGGCGCCGTAGTCGGCAGCTTTAGCAACGTCCTGATCTACCGCATGCCGCGCGGCGAGAGCATAAATTTCCCCGCCTCGCACTGCCAAAGTTGCAAAACTCCGCTAAAACCGTATCATAACATCCCGATTTTTGCATGGCTGTTTTTGCGCGGCAAGTGCGCGTTTTGCGGCGAAAAAATCAGCTTTCAGTATCCGCTCGTAGAACTCGCTAGTGGCCTGCTTTGCGTGCTTGCGTATTGCGTTGAAACGCACGGACTTGAGCCTCTTACGGACGGATTTTACGCCGCGATTTTTAAGGCGGCGATGCTTGGCATCTGCTTTATCTTGCTGCTAGCGCTTAGCCTGATCGACTTTCGTTACAAGGCTGTTCCGGATCCGCTGCTTTTTGCCAGCGTCGCATTTTCGCTACTTTACGGTTTTAATCTACCCGCCTCTTTTGACTCGGATGGGCTTTTATTTGCATTTGATTCGTTTATAAACGCTGCGATTTTTATGTTTGCCTTTTGGCTACTGCGCGCAGTCGTTAGCCTAGCTCTCAAGCGCGAAGCCATGGGCTCTGCGGACATCTTTATCGCGGGTGTTATGGGCGCGATCTTGGGCATCAAGCTTGGCCTCATGGCGATCTATGTCTCGGCGCTACTAACGCTGCCAGCCTACGTCATCGTGCGAAAGCGCGGATACGAGCTGCCTTTCGTGCCGTTTTTGAGCCTTGCTACGCTTATAGTTTATGCGTTTAAGGAGCAGTTTATCTACATCTTAGGGCTGATTTATGGATAGGACGGCGCGTTATCTTTTCTCAAACTTCCTAAGTACGTTTGCATCGCTATTTGCGACGCTTTTTCTCATAATGTCGATCGTGTTTTTCATCCAGATAGCGCGTATCACATCATACATCGAGATTACGTTTATAGAGCTTTTTAAACTCTATATGTTTATGCTGCCTAGAGTGCTGCTTTTTACCGTACCTATCGCGTTTTTTACATCGCTTGCGCTCATGTTTTTCAGACTTTCTCGCGAAAACGAGAGCATCGTGCTTTTTACGCTCGGATATTCGCCCGTTAGGATCGCTAAATTTTTCCTCATCGTTAGCGGCGCGGTCTCAATCTTTCTCATCGTCACCGCGATAGTGCTGATCCCTACGGCCGCAGAGCTAAACTCAAATTTCGTCTCGTACAAAAAAACCGTCGCCAAGCTAAATTTGAAAACAACCGAATTCGGGCAAAAATTTTCCGACTGGATGGTCTTTATCCAAAATGAAAAAAACGACGAAAACGGCACTCTTTACGAGGGCGTGACGCTTTATTCGCCAAAAGAAGGCGCGCACCGATTCGTCCTTGCTAAAAACGCTCGCCTAACCAACAACAACGCCGTGCTTGAATTTACGCTATCAGACGGCAAAATTTACGATATCAGAGACGCCTCGTGGCATAAAACCGACTTTGGCACGATGAAAATCAGCACCGCCCAAGAGGACAGCGTCGCGCAGACGAAGTCGTTTGTGCAGTATTGGCAGGCAATGAGCGAGGATAAAAAGCGCGCCAAAGACTTCGCAACCTACGTTCTTATCGCGCTTTTTCCGCTAGCGACGACGCTTTTTGCTTTGAGCCTTGGTATCGTAACCTACCGCTACGAAAAAGGTTTTGTGTATTTTGGGATATTTGGCGTGCTATTCGGGTATTTTACACTCATTATGCTCTTTAGCTCGCGCGTTTTTATCGCGATTGCGGCGATATTTTCGCTATTTTTCATTGCCTCGATTTTTAGCTTTAGGGCTAAAATTTTAAAAAGATACTAAGTGCGGCTTAAACTCGTTTTTAGCTACGATGGGTCGAAATTTCAAGGCTCGCAGACACAGCCGCACGAAAACGGCGTCGAGGACGCACTGGGTGCGGCTCTAGCGCATGTAGGGATCTTTAGCAAAATAATCTCCAGCTCGCGCACAGACAAGGGCGTGCACGCAAACAATCAAGTAGCCTGCGTGGAGTGCGGCGAGCATTTTAAGGACTTTACGCGTCTAAAAGCTCTCATCAACCGCCACGCTCATCCGGCTATTCACGTCAAATTTATAAGTCGCGTTAAAGACGACTTTCACCCGCGCTACGGCGCTACGGCGCGCGCATATCGATACGTCATCAATCACGGCGAGTTTTCTCCTTTTTTATCGTCTTACGAGACTTTTTTACCAAAATTTGACCTAAATTTAGCAAACGAGCTGCTCGTGCTTTTTGTCGGAGAACATGATTTTAGCGCGTTTATGAAGCTTGGCAGCGATATCAAAAGTCCAGTGCGGCGCATCTCAAAGGCTTTTTGTTACGCGCGCGGCGAGCGGTCGATCATCGTTTTTAAAGCAAACGGCTTTTTGCGCGCCCAGGTTCGCCTCATGGTCGCTAGCGTTTTAAAGGCGCTGGAGCTTGCAAAAAACGGTAAATTTAGACAAACGCAGGCACAGGAGTTTAAATTTGAGCGCGCAGAGGCGGCAAATTTGGATACAAATTTAAACAAAAACAGCCACGATAATATCCTGACGGCAAGTCACGAAAGCGTAAATTTGGCGAAATTTGAAAAAAACGCAAATTTGACAGCCGAACATGCAGTTTGCGTTGCCTCAAAATTTGACGCTAAAAACTCAAATTTAAACGAAGTCGCAAACAACTGCCGAGATGAAAATTTCCTCAAAGCAAAAGAGCTTTTGCGCCAGGCTATCTACGAGCAAAAGCCGCTAACGCGCATCCCCGCACCGCCAAACGGTCTTTATTTAAACCGAGTTTTTTACGAATGAGAAATCAAAAAATAAAAGAAGCTATTGCTGCCGTAACGCAAAAGCAAAATGAGTGTAAAAAAATAGTCAAAAAATACGCTACATTTATGACTATAACGACATTTGTCGCACCAATACTAATTTTTATTATTATGGAGCGACGCTTTGAAATATTCTTTCTTTTATTTGCAGTCATCCCAATATACGTCACGCCGAGGATTCCAAAAGTAGAAAAAACGCTGGAAGAGTATAGAAGCTTCTACAAAAATGTTTTTGTTAGCACGGTAATTGCCGATATAGATAGCAATTTTACATACGAGCCTCAAAAAGGCATCAGCGCAAACGAATTTTATAAAAGCGGAATATATAGGCGCGTAAATTTTTACGGCGAAGACCAAATAAGCGGTACTTACGCTAATGTCAAATTTCAATTAAGCGAGGCTATAAAAGTAGAAAAAACATATGACTCAAACGGCTCAAAAAACCCTTATCTGGCGCTTTTGAGAGTAAGCAAAGTCATATACGACGAATATATGGACTTTAACGGTACAGTACTAGTCTGCGAGTTTTATAAAAATTTCAAAGGACAAACGATACTAGCCGACAAGAAGGTGCTAAATACGAAAATATCTGGCGAAAAAGAGATACTTGATGATACGGAGTTTAACAACGAATTTCGCGTATTTACCGACGACAAAATAGAAGCGCGCTATCTTTTAAGCCCCGGTTTTATGCAACGCCTACGCGAGGTTAAGCAGGGTTTTGACAGTGCCGTATCGCTAAGCGCTGCGTTTATGGATGATAAATTTTATCTCTTTTTAAACGGTGCAAAAAACCGTTTTGAAAGTTCACTATTAGACCCGCCGCTAAGCCTTTCTGATGCACAGGCCATAAAAGACGAAGTCTTGCGGCTATTACGCGTCATAGACGAGTTAAATTTGAGCCTTGACGTTTATAAATAATTTTGCTTGGACGGTAAATTTTGCCGATTACGAGCTTAAAATTTGAGCGTAAATTCGCTCAGAAATTTAAATATAGCGCGAATTAAACGCGCAAAACTTCGCAACGCCGCACAAAGTCGGTCGCTCGTAGCGAAGCCTATTTTCAAGTTTAACGGCACTAAGCTAAAAATAAATACAGCCGGCGCTTTCCCGTAAATTTGAGGCGAATTTACAAAATATCCCTCTGCCCTTTTGCATTCATCGGGCTTAGCACGCCCATTTGCTCCATCTGTTCAATGATCGTAGCTGCGCGGTTGTAGCCGATTTTTAGGCGGCGTTGCAGATAGCTGATCGAGGTTTTTTGCTCGCTTAGCACGATCTCTTTAGCCTCTTCATATA
>NZ_CALHXD010000245.1 GCF_938040115.1 uncultured Campylobacter sp.
AAGCGCGGAAATTTTATCGCTATTTTCTAAAACTTCGGCCTCGCTTAGCTCTATTTTTTTTACTTTTACCGATTCGCTAGACTCTAAAGGCTTTCGGCTCACGACCACGGCTACGGCATTTGCCGGTATAGAGTTACTTCTCTCTCCGCCGTCTATACTAACGATCTCGCAACCGTTTAAAGCTAGAAATTTACCCAATATCTTTAATGCGTTAGGAATATTTTGGTGTATCTGGGTTCCGGAGTGGCCTCCGGGCAAACCGCTTACTCGCGCCTCATAAACGAAACCGCTTTTTTTAAAGCTTTGAACGTCGATTTTAGCGCTTACGTTTATACCGCCGGCACAGCCTAAAATTACGCGATCGTCCTCTTCGCTATCTAAATTTAGCAAATTAGGAGATAAAATTTTATCCTTAAAGCCGTTTGCGCCGATAAGCCCGACCTCTTCGTCGTTCGTAAATAAACACTCTAAATTTTCAAACTCTCGCATCGCGCCCATCATCATAGCCACGCCGATGCCGTCGTCAGCACCTAGAGTCGAGTTTTTGGCTCTTAGTATGCCGTCCTCTTCGATGAGCTCCAAATGCGGCGCCGCACCCACGCAAACCATGTCGTAGTGGCTTTGTAGGCAGATTTTAGGCTCGCCCTTTACGGCGTGGATGTTACCCGCCTCGTCGATGTTTACGCTAAAGCCCTGAGAGAGCGCAAAATCCGCCAAAAACTCCCTCATCTGCTCCGTTTCGCAACTGCAGTGAGGTATCTCGCACAGCTTTTTAAAATCGTTCATAACCTCGTTTTTTTGCATGTTTGCTCCTTAAATTTACTTAACTATCTCGCCCGTGTAGCCAGTCGTCGCCACTGCATCTAGCAGCTGTTGCTCGCTCACGCCGTCTTTCGTCTCGACGCGGGCGGTTTTATCATGCAGGCTAGCCTTGGCGCTGATGACGCCGTCGACGTTCTGTAGGGCTTTACGCACCATCGCCGTACACAACGGGCAGTGCATCCCCTCGACTTTGATAACAAAATTTTGATTTGCAAACGCCATGCTTGCAAGCAGTAAAATAGATAGAATTTTATTCATAAATTTTTCCTAAAACTTCGGGGTATGATAGCAGAATAATCACAAAAATAGCTAAAAAAACGTAGATGAAGATCCACTTTTTGTGGCGATTTGCGAGGTCGCAGGATTTTGGCTTTTTGAAAAAATAAAACGCGCTCGCCGCAAAGCAGATCGCGGCAAGTGCGGTAAAATAGGGCCTCAGCTCGGTTAAGCTCTCGATAGCTTCCGAGCTAAGCAGGCTAAATGAAGCGCCGAAAAGTAAAAACAAAAGCGCGGGCAGGCAGCAAAGAGTCGCCGCCAGCGCGCTCGCAACTGACGCCAGAGCTAGCCAAAAGCCCTTCATTTGATCTCTTGCGACTTATAGTCGTAGCTAAAATCTTTTGGCGAATAGTAATTTAGCACGTTGTCGTCCACTTCGCCGTAAGGATAGCCGAAGTTATTTAGCG
>NZ_CALHXD010000246.1 GCF_938040115.1 uncultured Campylobacter sp.
GATCGCGATTTCGTCTTGATTTTCTTCGATGAGCTGCGCCGTATGCGAGCGGTTGAAGTCAAATTTGAGTTTATGAAATTTGCCGCCGTTTTTATCTTGTTTATTAAAAAACTCTATCACGTCGTCGTAAAATTTATCGTTGCTGACGATGTAAATTTTGTCTTTTTTGTGCGAGAGTTTGCCCATTAAAAACGTAATTATTTTATCGGCATAGTCCTTGTGAGCGCTTTGTAAAAGTATGATTTTTATTTTGATTTTTCGCGCCAGAAACCACGCCAAAACGGAGATGCTTAGCTTTTGTCTATTGTTGGTTACGATATAAATTTTATCTTTTTCGCCTAGCTTTTTTAGCGTCGCTAGATTATCTACGCTTATGTTTTCGTCATCTATTATAAATCTTGCCATATATTTCCTAAACGAGTCGGGGCAATCGCCCCGAAACTCTACATCTTATCTTTTGTTACGATGAGTAACATTTTAAATTTTTCCGGGATCTTTAGCCCGTGCGGGATTTTACCCGGAAGCACGATGGTATCGCCCTTTTTGATATCAAAATGCTCGTCGCCGATGGTTAGCTTCATCTCGCCGTCAAGCGCGACCAGAAGCGCGTCGCCCGGAGCCGCGTGAGTGGAGAGTTGTTGGTCCTTTGAAAACGACAGTAACGACATCGAGCCGCTTTCGTTTTTGACGAGCGTTTTGCTCACGATTTTGCCTTCTTCGTATTCGACTGCGTCCACTAGGCTAAAAATAGCCGCCTTAGGTAAATGATCTATCATTAAGTCCTCCTTAAAATCGATTGAGACGTATTTCGTCGGTTCGTTGAAAACTAGTTTTCGCCACACTTTTTTCTCTATGAGGCAGGCCTGTTCGCCGCCTAGATGCATTTGCTTTTCGCCGTAGTGCAAACTCGCGCCGCCCTCTACGACCCACGCGAGACTGTCACAAAATAGCATCTCGTGATCCAGCTCCTCGCCCGCGTCAAAGGCAAACACGTCGACGTGAGCGTTCTCGCAATCAAAAATTCTCTTGCTAACGACGCTTTTTGCGATCACTTTCGTGTCGGAGTTTAGATTGTAAATTTTACTCATTTTTCTTCCTTTCGTAAATTTACGCGTCATTGTAGCTAAAATTTTCGGACGATTTATTGATAAGGATTATCTCTTATTATTAAATTTAAGTCGGTTTGAAATGAAATTTAGGCGCAAAAACGCCTAAATTTTACTCCCACTCTATCGTTGCGGGCGGTTTGCTCGAGATGTCGTAAACTACGCGGTT
>NZ_CALHXD010000247.1 GCF_938040115.1 uncultured Campylobacter sp.
GCGTTTTTGACGATCGCTTTCCACGTAGTAGGCGCGTCGTAAACGGCGCTTGAGCCCAGCACGTGAGGCATGATGACGAGCCCCGCACCGGTGGAGTAATCGCCGCTTTCCTCTACGTAGCCGCCTAAAATTTTAAGCATTCGGTGCGCTACGGTGCGCCCCCAGCTGACCTTACCGCTACCGCCCCACCAGTAGCACTCGCCGTAGATCGCCTCGGCGCCGTATTTGTCGAAATTTTCTTTCAAAGCCTTCGCCGCTAGATCAAGAGCTGTGTCCCAGCTAACCCGCACAAACTCCTCTTTACCGCGCAGTTCGCTCTTTGCCGCGCCTTTTGCCTTTAGATAGCTTTTGCGCACCATCGGATAGAGCACGCGGTTTTCGTTTTGGATATTATCCGGTAAGCTGTAATTCATCGTGTTTGGAAATTTATCGCCCTCAAAATCGCTTACCGAAACGATCTGCGACGAGTTTAAATTTAGCCAAAAAGTGCCGAATCTATTTGCGCCGAATACCTTTTTGTTATCGAAAATCGTCTGTTTGACGCCCTCTATCCTGCTAGCCTGCGCAGCCGTAGCCGCCAAGGCCGAAAATTTGATGAAATCTCGTCTTTTCATCGGTTTCTCCCTTTTTTACTTTTTGCAGGAGCAAAACCCCTGCCGTGAGCGGGAGTATACACTCCCTGTACTCGCCCAAAGCGCGCCCATGCCTTGTGACACCTGCGCAATCAGGCAACTTTTTCCCTTATTTGCTTTTTAAAACCGTATTTTGTTTAGTCACGCTCGCCAATCTCTTAATAACGTGGTTATGCAACGAGCGAAATGCAGGCAAATTTAAGCTAGTAGCGTTAAATTTGCCGTTTAAAAAATCAAATTTAAAGAACGAATGTCGCTAAATTTTACATTTCAAGCGACGAGCGAATTTGATCTCGGCGCTAACCACGCAAAGCCCTATTTTGCATCTTTTGCGTTATGCTGCAGGTATTTTACTATCAAATTTAGCTCCGTCTCCTCCAGCGATACGTAGTTCCTATCAATCATCGACTGTAAATTTGCCGGCCACTGAGCCGCCGTAAAGCTGTTTGGCTCGTGCAAGCGGTGGCACGCCGAGCAGGTCTCCTCGTACTTTTGCTGAGCCTGTTTGTATAGCGCGTTTGCGTCGTTACCCAGCGCGTCCGCGGCGACCTCATAAGTGCCCTCGACCTCATACCAAAGCTCGCCGTAGTCGTCCTCGACCTCTTTTATTTTCTTAAAATTTGCCTCGCTCTCAGCATCAAAAATTGTGAAAATCTCGGCATTTTTGATGCTTCGCTGTATCTGAGCCAGGTAGTTTGCCGAAACCGCGCCTTTTACCTTTATTTTAGCCTTTGCTCCGTCTTTGGAGACAACCTCAACCGGCGTTAAAACCTCGATCTTACCGACTTTTTTACCGCCTAGCGATATGTCGGTCGTCTTTGTTAAAACCTCGGCGTTTAAGCTTATCGCCGCCGCACAGGCAGCAATCAAAGCAAATTTAAAACTTTTCATCGCACTTCCTTAAGAAAAATTATTAGTGTAATTTTATAAATTTGCTGCTTAAAATTACATCGCTATATTTTATTACGAAGCAGTTTTTGTATATTAAAAGAGTAAAATTTGAAGAATGAGAGCGGCAAATCTAGCCAAATTTGAAATTTGCCCAAATTTGCCGCGAGAGCAAAAGCCGCACGAACGGCGGCTAAATTTAACGAGCGATCAGTGCTTTTTAAGCCCCATCGCAGCGACGTCTAGCGCGATCTCTTCGTTATTTATCGTAATTAGTCCGCGCTCTAAAATTTTGCTTGCGATCGCGTGCGCCTCATCAAGCGAATGCATCTTATACGTGCCGCACTGATACTTGTTTAGCTCGGGGATGTCTTCTTGGTTTTTGACGCCTAGGATATCCTTCATCGACGCCGTCCACGCGGCCTTGACCGCCTCCTCGCTCGGCACGCCGATCACGCTCATATAAAAGCCCGTCCTGCAGCCCATCGGCGAGATATCGATGATTTCAACACCCTTGCCGTTTAGGTGTTCGCGCATAAAACCCGCAAATAGGTGCTCCAGCGTATGGATGCCTTTTTCTGGCAAAATTTCCTCGTTTGGCTTGCAAAAACGCAAATCAAACACGCTTATATCGTCGCCTTTTGGCGTTTTCATCGTCTTTGCCAGGCGCACGCCGGGCGCGTTCATCCTCACGTGATCGACGCAAAAACTATCTAGTAGAGGCATATTTTCTCCTTATTTTTAACATAAATTCGGCGTGATTTTAGCTAAATTTTTATTAGGCACGGCTTGATTTAAATTTGCATTTACGCAAATTTACTAAGCCGATGGCCAAAAAAACGCAACCGCAAAAGTGGCTACTTTAGCTAAATTTATACGACCGACTATTTATTCGTATGCCAAAATGCTAGCGAACCCGGATTCATAGGATCTTGAGAGAGTCCGATATCGGCGATGGCATCGTCTATAGCGATAACGTTTCGTCTGGCGGCATTAAAGAAGGTCTCGGCAAAATTTACGTTCCAACCTTGAGTTTTAAAAAACCCTCTTTGTCTTTCGCTAACGGCGTCGTTTGCTCCTTCTATCTGAAATCCAAACGGCTCTAGATGAGCGCAGCGCACGAAGTCAGCAGCGTTTGCCACTACGTCAAACCATTGCGGCGGGATCTCCTTAACCTGCTCGATAGAGTGGCAGGGGAAAACAAAGGCCTTTTTACCCAAATCTAACCCTTCAAGACTAGGCTCTAGGTGATTAAAATGGAAAAACTTAGCATTCATTTTAGGCGTTGCGGCGGCTAGTTTGCTAGCGATTTCTACGCCGCTTTGGGTAAATTCTCCGCCAAAATACCGCACATCCGTCGGTCCGCCCCTATAAAAAATTTCAATCAAATTTCGACCGTATCCGCAGCCAAGCTCCACGATACTATCATATGGCCCCGTCTCGTCGATGATATCTATCAGCATATCATAGAAGTTAAACGACGAGTGAAAAGGTACGATTAGCTCAGCTCCTTGTCTAGTGGTGAGTCTAGCAACCGGGATTTCGACGAATCTTAAAACATTCGTACTAAAAAGCTTTCGCTTCTCCCAAACCATCTCGTTTGTAACGTTATCCAAACTTAACTCGTGTAGCCGCTCCTTTTTCTCTAGCATTTTTACGGCTTGATAGCTATTGAGTCCGTTTTTTAGGCACTCATCCATAAATTTAGCCCTTGTCGCCCATGCTTTTTCATAAAAGTTTTGCCAATACTCCTCTTGATACGCCATACTTTCTCCTAAATTTAAAAAATAAATTTAATTCTACCTTTAAGATTTTAAAGAAAACTGAAATTTAAAAGATTGGATTTTAGTAGCTGGAATGGTTTTTGTTAGGATTGAAAAATCGGGCAAAAAGCCCGACTAGAAGTATTAAATTTTAAGCAAAATGAGGTTTGATCTGCTCTATCCAAGCGCTGATTCTAGGCTCGGTTTTTTCGCTTTCGTTATCGGCATCAAGCGGCAGACCAACAAATTTACCGCCTCTTACGGCTTCTGATTCGTCAAATTTATATCCGTCCACGGACACTGCGCCCACGACGTTTGCGCCGGCTTTTACGACCTCATCGTAAAGCTTGCCCATCGCGCCGCAAAAGCTATCCGCATAGCTCTCGGCATCGCCCATGCCAAATATCGCAACAGTCTTGCCGCTAAGCTTTAGTCCGCCAAAATCAAACGCGTCCCAGTCGTCTTGCAAGTCGCCCGTACCCCAGGTAGAAACGCCCAAAATCAGCTTGTCAAAGCCGTTTAGCTTAGCCGCGTCGCAGTTTGCTACGTTTAAAAGCTCGTTTTCTAGCCCCAAATTCTCGGCTAAAAAGCTCGCCGCCTCCTCAGTATTTCCCATACTGCTTCCAAAAATGATACCTATCATTTAAATTTCCTTTAAAAAATATGATGACTTATCGTGTAGGGCACCAGTCGCAGCGATCCGCCGCATCCGCACTCCCGTCTGACCTCGATGTAGCGCGAGAAATTCGCATTTCTCGGAGCTACGATAAACATCCTGTCAAACTCTCCGCCGCTAAGCGCCTCAAAGCCTCTAGCGATCTCGCAGTTAGCCAGATGAAACCGCTCTTTGGTTATCTCTTTAAAGCACGGCATAACGCCAAAAAGCTTGCGCCCGCCCTGCTCCGCAAAGATAATCCCGTCTTGAAAATAAACGTTTTTATCAAAATGTTTGGCGCGTATTTTATCATAAACAAACTGAGAAAACATTATGTCTGCGTCAAAACATATTCCGTTTTGGGATTTTAGCATAACGATTAGCTTGGCGGCCGGGTGCTTGGGAGAGACGGCTAGCGGCGGGACGGCGTCAAATTTGCCTGATTTATAGGCGCAGATAACGGAGTTTGAGGCGATACAAAAGGTTGAAATTTTACTTCGGCTAGGATTTTTAAAAGCGCACAGATCATCGATGCGCTTTAGAAAAATTTCCTCCAAATTTAAGCCCGAATACGCATAAACTAGAGGGATTTTTAGCTCGCGGCCTGTGCAACAGTTGTATAAATTTATAAAAATTCGGGCTTTATTTACCGCGTCAAGCCCTGAAAAAATACTTGGAGTTATTTCTCCAATACCTGATAAAAAGCCGAATTTCATCTATTAGTCTTTTACCTTGCAGCATCCAAATTCCTTATCTAGCCCAAAGACTTTGCAATACTCGCTAAACACGCAGCTGACGCTTCTTTTGGCGCAGACGATCGGGATATTGCGCTTTTTGGCTTGGTTTTTTATCGTTTTCATCGTGTTGTGGTTTAAAAAACTAGTTAACATCACGACGCACTCGGTATCTTGCGGGATCGGTTTGCGATTTACGCGGTTTTCGTTGCGCGCGTCCCAGTGCTCGATCGCTTCCGCGCCGAGGTCTTTTAGGACTGCTTTTATAGGCGTTATCTCGTCGGCTCCGATAACTAAAACTGACATTTTGGACTCCTGTTTATTTGATTGTGATTATTATAAAATAGATTAGCTAAAAAATAGCTTAGTTATGATAGTTGTTATCAGTTAAGT
>NZ_CALHXD010000248.1 GCF_938040115.1 uncultured Campylobacter sp.
GAAATCATAAATCCCAAAATTTTACGCAAAGAGGGCGAGATAATCTATCAAGAAGGCTGCCTTAGCGTGCCGGGATACTACGAGGACGTAAAAAGAGCCGAGTTTATAACGCTAGAGTATCAAGACCGCTTCGGACAGCACCAAGAGCTCGAGGCAGACGGGCTTTTATCGGTTGCCATCCAGCACGAGATGGATCACCTAGACGGACACCTTTTTATCGAGCGCATCGGCTACAACAAACGCAAAAAATTTGACAAAGAGTATAAAAAGCAAAAAAACGCATGAAAGCCCTAAAATGCGCCACTTATAACGACGAATTACGGCTTGTGGACGTCGAGTCCAGTTTTAACCGCGGTTTGCCCGCACTTAATATCGTAGGTCTTGCGGGCGCCTCGATAAAAGAGAGCGCCGAGCGCGTAAAATCAGCACTTTTATCGTTAAACTTCTCTTTCCCGGCACAAAAAATCATCATAAATTTATCCCCATCTGATATGCCAAAATCAGGCAGTCACTTCGACCTGCCCATCGCGCTTTTAATCGCTTTGCAAAAAGAGCGCGATTTCGAGCCTATTTTTGCATTCGGCGAGTTGGGGCTAGACGGCGGCGTAAAAAGTACGGCGAGCCTTTTTTCTATCTTACTTTTTTTGAGTGCGAAAGCGCCGGGTTCTCGCGTGCTGATCCCGCAAGAGATAGCACAAAAAGCGGGCGCGATACCGAATTTAGAAATTTACGCCGTTTCAAATTTAGCCGAAGCGATCAAATTTTTCCTAGAGCCCGAATTTACCGCCTCGTGCAAGGTCGGCGCCGTTCATCCGCTTTTTTCAAATTTGATCAAAATCGGCGAAAAAAGCTTCGTAAAAAATCAAAATTTCGAGCTAAATTTTAGCGACGTTAAAGGCCAGAGTAGGGCAAAAAGAGCCTGTCTGGTGGCTGCTTGCGGTATGCATAATATTATCTTTGAAGGAAGCCCCGGATGCGGCAAGAGCATGAGCGCCAAGCGCCTGAGATACATTTTGCCGCCGCAAAGTTTGGATGAGATTTTACTCAGCTGCGCTTATAGCTCGCTAAATCAGCAGGAGAGCGAATTTTCCGCCCTTCGCGCCTTTCGTTCGCCTCATCACACGAGTACGCGCAGCTCGATATTTGGCGGCGGATCGAGCTCGGCTAGGATCGGCGAGGTCGGGCTAGCTAACGGCGGGATTTTATTTTTTGACGAACTTCCGCACTTTGCGCCGCAAATTTTAGAGAGCCTGCGCGAGCCGCTTGAGGACCACAAAATCAACATCTCGCGCGTGAATTCAAAAATCACGTATGAGACTAAATTTATGTTCGTAGCCGCGATGAATCCTTGCCCTTGCGGCAATCTGCTCTCCAAAAATCTAGAATGCAAATGCTCGGAACTTGAAATCAAGCGCTATAAATCGCGCATCTCCGCGCCTGTGCTTGACCGCATCGACCTTCACGTACAGATGGACGAGGTGGCCGCGAGCGACAAGAGTGACGTAACGAGCGAAGCGATGTGGCAAACCGTGCTGCGCGTGTTTGAGACGCAAATTTCGCGCGCTCAAAGCGAGCTAAACGGCAAGCTCGGCGACGAAGAGATAGCTAAATTTTGCATTTGCGACGACGAGGCTAGCGGCGTGCTAGATAATGCAACGCAGAGATTTTCGCTCAGTCGCCGCGCTATCAATAAAACCCTAAAAGTCGCCCGCACGATCGCCGACATCGAGGGCTCGCGCATCATCAAAAAGCCGCATATTTTGGAGGCTTTGAGCTACCGAGTGAAGCAGGAGGGCGCATGAAAAAGCTATTTTGGGATACGGCGGAGCTTGACGCTAGAGCCGTGAGCGAGTTTGGTCTTAGCACCGAAGCGTTGATGCAAAACGCCGCTAACGCGTTAGCTAACGCCGTACGAAGTAAGTTCAAAAAATCATCGACCAAACGCCGTAAAATTTTAGGCGTCATCGGTAGCGGAAATAACGGTGCAGACGTGCTTGCAGCACTTCGGCTTTTGCAAGGCAAATTTGATTGTTTTGCGTTGTTGGCGAGCGACAAACAAAACGAAACCTCAAAAACAGAGCTAACTAGGGCGCTAAAATGCGGCGTAAATTTGATCTCAAATTTGACGGAAAGCGGCGAATTTGACTGCATCATCGATGGGATTTTCGGAACCGGACTTAGCCGCGAGCTAAACGAACGAACGATAAATTTGATAAATCTACTAAACGCAAAACCCGGCTACAAGCTCGCCTGCGACATCCCAAGCGGACTTGATAAAAACGGTTTGTCGCAAGGAGCGGTTTTTAGGGCTGACACGACCGTGACCATGGGCGCGCTAAAGCTAGCGCTTTATAGCGACTTTGCAAAGGATTTCGTCGGGCGCGTGAAGGTTGCAAATTTGGGCTTCTCGTGCGAGCTTTACGAGACAGGGACGAGCTTTTATAAGCTTGGCAAGAGCGATTTAAATTTGCCGTTTCGCACTAAGCAAAGCGCTAACAAGGGCGACTTTGGGCACGTGTTTGTCGTTAGCGGCGAAAAGGGCGGAGCGGCGCGTATAGCGGGACTTGCTGCACTAACTATGGGCGCGGGACTTGTTAGCGTCATAGGTGAAAATTTAAACATTGAGCCTATTTTAATGCAAAGCGCCTGCATAACGCCAAAAATGCGAGTAGGAGCCGTCGGCATGGGGCTTGGCGAGCTTAGCGAGGCGCAAAAAGACGAGCTTTTTAGCGAGCTAAAAACAAAAGACGCGCTCGTTATCGACGCCGATCTTTGCTACGAGCCGCGCACGCTTAAGCTTTTAAACAACGAAAAAGTTGTGATAACGCCGCATCCAAAGGAGTTTGCGGGCTTGCTGGAGCTTGCAAATCTGGGCAAATTTGACGCTGGCGAAGTACAAAAAAACCGCTTTAAACTCGCTCAAATTTTTAGCCGAAATTTTAAATGCGTGCTTGTTTTAAAGGGTGCAAATACGCTAATCGCGCAAGGCGGCGAGGTATACGTCATGACGCACGGTAGCGCCGCGCTCGCAAAAGGCGGTAGCGGAGACGCGCTAAGCGGTATCATCGCGGGACTACTCGCTCAGGGTTATAGCCCGCTAAATGCCGCGATCTCGGGTACGTTAGCTCACGCGTTAGCCGTCCGCGAAATCAAAATCAACGACTACGCGCTCACGGCCGCGGACGTCATCAAAGGACTCAAATGCTTACGAAAAAAATAGCGGTTTTATTTAGCGGCGGCGGCTCGAATTTAGAGGCGATTTTAGAGAGGCTGCACGGTAAGGTTTTTGGCCAAACTAAGATCGAAGTCGCGCTAGCGCTAACAAATAAAGCTAACGCCGGCGGCATCGCAAAAGCCGCGAAATACGGCCTAAAAAGCGTCGTTATCGAGCACGTTAATTTTGCATCGCGCGAGGAATTTGACGCCGCGGTCGTCCAGGAAATAAAACGCGCTAACGTAGATCTAACCGTGCTTGCGGGTTTTATGCGCATCCTTACGCCCGTTTTTACAAGGCAAGTTCGCGCTATAAATTTGCACCCGTCGTTGCTGCCGCTTTTTAAGGGCGCGCACGCGATAAAAGAGAGCTTTGAGAGCGATATGAAGGTGGGCGGCGTGAGCGTGCACTGGGTTAGCGAGGAGCTAGACGGCGGCAAAATCATCGCTCAGCGAGCATTTGAAAAGAGTGCGGGAATGAGTCTTGAGAATTTTGAAGCCAAAATCCACGCGATCGAGCATGAAATTTTACCTGAAACTATCGTACAAATTTTGACGGGCAAAGAGTAAAATTTCGCGTCTAAATTTGAGTCAAATTTATGATTTTTGCGAAGCAGGGCATAAATTTAGTCAAATTTCGACTTGTAAATTTCAAATTTTCGCACCTGTTTTTTTATTCTGCGTCAAATTTAAGAATGCAAATTTGCGAAATCGTCGCGCGTTACAAATTTTGCTTGGCGGTTAAAACATCAAAAACGTTAAATTTGGCCGATTTTGCTCTAATGCAGTACTTTTGCGCTGCTTGCCAAAATTAAAAATCAAATTTGGCGGCGGGTGTTTGCGCTAAATTTAATCCCGAAATACGTCTGTAAATTGATCGTAAATCGCCTTCCTGCTCGAAAATTTTGCCAAAAACCGTAAATTTGAAGCAGTAAATTTACAAAGCGTGCACTCCGGATAAGACGATGTAAATTTGACCGGCTTTGCGCATCGCTCAAAGCTAAAACAAATTTACGTCTTTGAATGCAAATTTATCTCAAAAGTCGCAACGAAAATTTATCCAAAGTATCAGGCGCCTAAAAACAGGTTTATGGGAGTCGCGCGAATAGCAAAAGCAAGCGCTAAATTTTGAAATTTGAAGGCCATAAAGCAAGATAAATTGCGGTAATAAAACGAGCGAAATATTTAAAATCTACAGACGACGTTGCGTCAAATTTAAAACCAAAAAGCAAAAGGAAATTCAAAAAGAAAGAGGCGGAGAATCTCCGCCAAAAAATAAAATTATTCGGCTTTAAATCCGCCGCCAAACGCCTTATAGACATCCACGACCGAGTCGATGAGGCTCAAATTCGCCGCGATAACTTGCAGTCTAACCGAAAGCAGGTTGCGCTGCGCGTCGAGTAGCTCCAGATGCCCGGTGTAGCCCTCCTCGAACTGATCCTTGGCTAGCTTATAGATTTTTTCTTGCGAGTGCAGGAGCTCTTTGACCTGATTTAGCGTTAGTTTGGCGTTTTTGCGATTATTTAGTGCGTCTCTAACCTCGCCAAGAGCCTTTTTGATTGCAGCTTCATAGGCTACGGCCGCGATTTGCTCGTTGGTTTCGGCGATGCGGACGTTGTTTTTGGTTCTGCCGTAGTCGAAAATTTTCTGCACCAAAGATCCGCCTATGCTCCACGTGTTTGCGTTGCTGATAAAGATATTTTCAAAATCCACGCTAGAAAATCCAAAAAGCCCCGTTAGCGAGATGGACGGTAGATAGTCGGCCTTTGCGACGCCGATTAGCGCGTTGGTGGCGTTTAGATCGGCGTATGCTTTAGCTACGTCGCTCCTTCGCAGTAGTATGTCCGCACTCACGCCAGCACTCACTTCAGGCTCTTTAGGTAGCATTTTAGCGCTCTGCACGGCGCCGCTTAGGATCTCGTCGTTTGATTTGCCCGTTAGTATCGCTACGGACGTTAGAGCCTGAGATAGCGAGGTTTGCACCTCTAGTAGGCTTACTTTTGCGCTTTCGACGGCGGCTTTGCTTTGTAGATAGGTCGTCTCGTTTATGCCGCCTAGATCAAGCTGCGTTTTGCGAAGCGCTAGCGTCTCCTCGTAGGTTTTTAGCGTGTCTTTTAGTACGGCTTCGCGCATATTTAGAGCCACGAGCGCGAAGTAGCTTTTAGCCACGCTAGAGCTTATGCTAAGGCGCGCGGTGGCGTAGTCGAGCTTGGTCGCGTTTAGACTGGCTTTAGCCGACTCGACGCTGTTTCGCACTCTGCCCCACAGATCTATCTCGTAGCTAAGGCCTAAATTTACCTCAGAGTTTCGGTAGCGCGTCTGAGGCTGCTTGGTGTAGGTCTCGCCGCTACTTTTTGCTTTGGTGTAGCCGACGTTTAAATTTACGCTAGGAAAAAGATCGGCCTCCGAGATGCCTAGACTAGCGGCCGCTTTTTGTAAATTTAAATAAGCTGTGCGAAGGTCGGTGTTTTTTTCTAGCGCGCTAGCTACGAGGGCGTTTAGATTTTCGTCGCCAAATTCCTTCCACCACTCGTCTTTTATGTCGCTAGTTTCAAATTTATACGTAGATTCAAATTTCGTATCGACCTCGGGGATCTCGGGTCGAAACGAGCAGCCGGCTAAAAATAGCGCCGCGGCTAAAGTTAAAATTTTATACATTTTTGATCTCCTGTGCTCCGCTTGGTTTTTTGTCCCAGACTTTGTTGTTTAGTTTTTCTAGCAGATAGTAAAACATCGGTATGAAAAATATCGCTATCGTAGTGGCCGCTATCATGCCGCCGATCACGCCCGTGCCTAGCGAGTGGCGAGACGCGGCGCCAGCGCCCGTGCTGATAACCATCGGAAAAACGCCCA
>NZ_CALHXD010000249.1 GCF_938040115.1 uncultured Campylobacter sp.
GATCGCGCCCGTTTGCATCATGGCTACTAACTCTCGCTCTCTTTGGCTGAGCTCTTTATCGCTTTGCACGACGGCGGGGCGGATGGAGTTTATCCTGATGCCTTTGGAATATATCTCTTTTGCGATCGCGGGCATAGCGTTATCCATCGCCGCTTTTGACGCGCCGTAGGCTATTTGCCCCTTGTCCGCTCCTAACGACGCGTAGTTTGAGACGGCTACTATGCTGCTTTTTGTATTATAAATTCCTTCGCTAGCAAAAACCCTGACGGCCTGGATAAACGCGAAGAAATTTTCCGTCATAGCGTCTTGCAAAAGCTCTAAAGAAGTATCCGCCAAAGGTGCGGTTAAATTTTTATCTACGGCGTAAACCAGTCCGTCAAGCTTTAAGCCGTCGAAATTTACGACGTCTCGTATAAAATTTTCGATTTTTTCTACACGGCTAGCGTCAAAGGCTATCGCGCGACCGTCGCTTAAATTTAACGAAACCTTATCTAAAGCGCGTTCATCCTTGTCGCTTACGACGATTTTGGCGCCCGACTCGCTTAAAATTTTAGCCGCCGCGCCGCCTATGACGCCGCAGCCCATTATTAGTATTTTTTTATTTTTTAGATTTAGCATTAGCTTCGAGTACTTTTGATCTGCCCTCGTCCCACGTGATATCGGTTTGGATGATAGGCAAAATATCTTTCGGACTTATATAGGCGTCCGCCACGCCTAGCGAGAGCCCTATACCAAAGCCCGACATTATGACTTTGACGCTCTCGTCGCCGTCCTTGTCACCGTAGTAGTCGCACATCGCGTTTGGTACGCTAGCCGATGAGGTGTTGGCGTATCTTTCAAGGCTTAGGCGCGACTTGTCTTGCATTTTTATTTTTTTAGCTATCGTATCTAGCATAGACTTGTTTGCTTGATGAAGCAGTACCGAGTCGTAGTCCTCCGCAGAGGCCTGAAATTTTTCAAAAAACGCCTTAAATAGCTTCGGGACTTTGGTTATACTAAAAGAAACTACGGCTAGCCCGTCCATATGTAAAGACATATCAAACTGCGGACGCCCGACGTATGCGTATCTTGACCCGTGACAAGCTCCGATAGCTTTAAACCCATCGCCCATAGATTGCAGGGCGAATCTAAACCCTTTGTTTCCTTCGTCGTATTCGATCAGCGTCGCACTCCCGCAGTCTCCAAAAAGTAGGTCGTTTAAGTCGCCGAACATATTAGTCGTGACGCCGTTTATTCCAAATATGCTAGGTTCGGTTACGTCGCCCGCCAATAAAAGAACTTTTTTTAAGTATCCGCTTTGTAGCATCGACGCGGCAGTATGTAAGCCGAAAATATAACCCGAACAACCCAAATTTATATCGTAGGCTATGCATTCCTGAGATAGACCTAGTCTATATTGCAGCGTTATCGCCGTAGCTGGTACCGTATAATCGGGACTTTGCGTTACTAAAATAACCGCGTCTATCTCGTCTCTTGAAATGTTTTTTTTCTTAATTATCTCCTCTGCCGCGGCAAAGCACAGGTCAGACGTTATCGTTTTATTGTTTTTGCTATAAAATTTCTGCTTGATGCCCGTATCTTTTACGAATCTTTCCACGCTTTCTTTATCAAATTTTTTATAAAAATCTTCAAGCGCGAGTTTATCTTCTGGTACGGCGCAGCAAACCGCCGAAATTTTTACGTTTTTAATGTGATCAAACGCCATTATTTCATACTATCTAATATATCTTGGATCGTTTTAAAATTTCTTATATCGTTAGGATTTGCTGTCACGCCAAAGTGCTCGTCCATCATAACGACGTAAGAGATAGCCGCGAGCGAATCCCACTCTTCAAGCTCCTCAAGCTTGGTTTCCGGGGTAAAATCGCTTACTTCAAGCTCTAAAAGCTCGGCTATTAGGGCCATTTTTTCGTTTGTATCCATCTTAAATCCTCCTTAAAATTTTAGCTTGATTTTAACTA
>NZ_CALHXD010000250.1 GCF_938040115.1 uncultured Campylobacter sp.
TCTTTACTCCGAGCTTTGCGCCGTGGATTTTGGCGATATTTGCCGCGATGGCTAGACCAAGGCCGCTACCTGCGTTTAAGCTTTTATTTCTTGAACCCTCGGCTTGATAAAATTTATTCCAGATTAGCTCGCTATCTTTTTGCGAGATGCCAGCGCCATTGTCTTTTACAGATAGTAGCGCGTGCGTTTTGGTTGCGCTTAATCTTAGCTCGATTTTGCTCGCGGTAAATTTTAAAGCGTTGCTTAAAAAGTTATCCGCTAGCCGCGAAATCATAAGTTCGTCACCCAAAATTTCAACGTTTGGCGCTATGTCGCGGCTAAATTTTATCCCTTTGAGTTCGGCCAGTTTTTCGTAGTCTCTGGCGAGATTTTGCAAAATAGAGCTTAAGCTCACGCGCTTTAGCGTTAAATTTCCGCCCGATTCCAGCTTTGAGAGCTCCAAAATTTGATCTATCAGCGAGGCGATCTTCTTTGACTGCCTGGCGATGACTTCCAGTGACTCCTTGGCTTCGTTTAAATTTTGCGCGTAGCTTGCGGCGTAGTCGCTCTCGGCTATGATGACGGACACCGGCGTGCGCAGCTCGTGAGAGACGTCGGAGGTGAGCTGCTTTTCGTTTTGATAGACCTTTTCGAGAGAATCCAGCATCGAATTAAATACGCTCGCAAGCGCGTGCAGCTCGTCTTTGCCCGCAGGCAGCTCGATTCGCTTTGAAAAGTCCTTGCTAGCGCCGATCTCAAGGGCGGTTTTAGACATCGCAGCGACCGGTTTCATCGCGTTTTTTATCGTCTTGTAGCCTCCGTAAAGCACGAAGGCGAAGAGGATCGGCACGAGCAGGGCCAGAGCCAGCAAAAACAGCCCCTCTTTTTTAAAAAACCCATCTGCGCTTATCACGCCTCTGATCCAGACTCCCTGATCCTCGGTCGCGGCGTCGTAGTAGTAAAAGCGGGTTTCGCCGTTTTCATAAAGCCGCACTTCGCCGCCGTCCATTTTCAGCGAAGTTTCAAAATTTTTAGGCGCTAGACCGCCTGTCACGTCACCGTTTGCGCTGTATTTTATGAAAAATATCCCGTCATCGTAGGGCTTGAATTCTTCCATATCGCTAGCGATTTTAGCGACCGATTTGGCTAGCTTTTTTTGACTTACGTCCTCAAAAATTTCATCCGCCGCGACCGCCGAAATAGCAATTAAAGCGGCTACGATAACGAGGATAAAAAACGAATACCAAAGCGTCACGCGCGCCGTGATGGGGATATTTGCGAGAGAGCGTTTAATCCTTAATAACATAGCCGAGCCCTCTTTTGGTTTGGATTATTTCGCACTCGCCGAGCTTCTTTCTTATATTTTTAATAAGCACATCGATGACGTTTGAGCCGCCCGTGTAGTCGAAGTCCCAAACGTGCTCTTTGATCTGATCGCGGGTTAGAATTCTGCCCCTATTTAGCATCAAAAACTCTAAAATTTCATACTCTTTGCCCGTTAGCTCGATGTTTTGCCCGCCAAGTTCGACCGATTTTTTAGAAAGATCGATCTTTAACTCGCCTGCGTAAATTTCATTAGCGGCGCTACCGTTGTTTCGGCGAATGAGCGTGCGCGCCCTTGCCAGCAGCTCCTTAAAATCAAAGGGCTTAACCAAATAATCGTCCGCGCCCGCATCGAGTCCTTTTACGACGTCATCCACCTCATCCTTTGCCGTCAGTATCAGTACGGGAGTCGCAAGCTTTGCGGCGCGCAATTTTTGCAAAAACGTAAGTCCGTCCATCACCGGCATCATAATATCAAGCACGATGAGATCGTAGCGCGCCACGGCGGTAAAGTCCATCGCCTCCTCGCCGTTAAACGCGCTATCGACGCTATATCCGTCTTTTTTGAGGTGTTTTACGATCACGTTGTTTAGGTCAATTTCATCTTCGACGACTAAAATTTTCATCTCCGCCCTTTTTAAATTTTGCCCGCTATTTTATCAAATTTAACTTTTGATTTTCAGCTTTAAAATTTCGCCGCCCCTCGCCGCGATCTTAAAATCATACGAAAAGCCGTTAGATTTGGCCTTTGCTTCATAAAAATACTCGTCGCCCCGCAAGCCCGAAGCATGTCTTTTGACTAGATAAATTTGGCCGAATTCTATCCCGCTTGCGTCCGTTTTTAGGCGGTTTGCGACGATCTCCTTGATAATGGCGCGCGAGATGATCTGCGCACCGTCAAATTTCGCCTGCTCCTCGTTTATTTTTGAAAGCTGCGCTTTTTGCGCTTCGTCTTTTAGCTCGCTTGCGGTATCTGCAAGCCACAGCCCTGCCCTGCCGGCACAAACTAGTGCGCTGGCTGCGCTTTGCAGCGAAATTTCGAGCGCTTTTTTAAATAAATTTTGCGCTTTGCATTTCGGAGCGCCCACGCATATTTTTTCCGCGCTTTCGCCTACCTTGCTCGCGTTTTGATCTAAATTTTTGTAGCCCTGCTCCGCCCCGCTTTCGCCGGAATTTCGCTCGGCGCTTTCATCTAAAATTCGGTTTAGATTTTCAACCGTGCTTTCCTCGCCGTTTTCATCTAAATTTAGAGTGCTTTTGCTCGCCACGCTCGCGCTATCGTCTAAATTTACACCGACGTTTGCGTTTAAATTTTCATCCGCGTTTTCGTTAAAATTCGCGCTCAAATTTTCCTCCGAATTTCGCCCGCTAGTTTTCTCATCTAAATTTTGATTCGTATTTTTGCTCATCTTTTTTCCTTTGCCTAAATTTCGGCGCCCGAAGCTACTCGGGCGCATAAAATCACTTCGTGTAGTTGCCGATAATTTCGCCTGTTTGAGCGTTTATTATCACCTTTTTCTCGCTCATGCCTTTTTAAGCTCGACCTCGTAGATCCAAACGCCGTTTTTATTCTCAAGATCGGCCTCATCAAGGCTCCAGCCAGCCTCAAGCGCTAGCGCCTTATCTGCGGCCTCGTCGATGCTAAGAGCGAACTTTGAAAAGTCTATCGCCTCGTTTGGCAATATAAATTTTTTGTTTTTAACCTCTTGTTTTACGATCTGCCCGCTTGCGGCGTCGATTTTGATCTCTTGTTTTTGATTGTCTTTAAAAGACTCTATCTCATAAAAAGTCGCCCCTTTTTTAACATCCATTGATATATCCTTGATCTTTGAGCCCGGGAAATTTTTCTCCGCGATGTTTAAAGCCTCCTTGGACGTGATAGCCTGCAAGCTCGTCGCACCTAAAACCGCCGCTAAAACCGCTGCGCCTAATAACTTTGTCATTTCTGATCCTTTTGTTTTGATTTCCAACTTTCGTTTGGATGAGCGCATTATAAAAGTCTTAAATGAAGCTAGGATGAATAAGATGAGTTTTTGAAAAAATTTCTAAATTTAATATATCCATGCACAATGACGCCATAAAATCAGCCCTAATTCTCATTTAAAATTTAACGTCGCTACCGATTCAAAAATCTCTTTTTGTATAAAATTTCCGTTAGTATCAAGAGTATAGGTCTTGCCTAGAAAGTAGAGCTTAAAGCCCGTTATCTCGCCAAAAACAGGCAGCGATTTCGTCTTTTGGTAGTAGTCTTTAACTACTTTAGAGATTATATTTAGCTGCTCGTCTAGAGCCTTAAAACATAGTTCATCTAAAAACGGCGTTAGGCTGATATACCTTAAGTACTGCGCCATAGCAAGGGCGAAAATCGGCTCGTTAAATCTCTTAAAATTTGTATCTATGTAGATATAAGAGCCTCTAAATTTCGCT
>NZ_CALHXD010000251.1 GCF_938040115.1 uncultured Campylobacter sp.
ATCTTGCCCCAGTCATTGATCTCGTCTAGCTCGGAGATAAATTTCTCTAGCCGTACCCGCCTTAAAATATCGGTAAAATCGGCGTCTACGCCTTGCAAATCGCTAGGATACGCCATAAGCCGCCTTAGGCTCATGCGCGCCAAAAACGGCTTTTGCGGCACGACCATCGTCCCGCACGGCAAGCAAACCTCGCCCGAGCCGTGATCCCAGATGCCGGCGATATACCTAAATACGCTGCTTTTGCCTGTTCCGCTAGCTCCGCACAGTAGCGTCCATTCGCCGCTTTTTATGTTTAAATTTAGCCCGCAAACCAATCTTTCGCCACTTGGAGTAAAAATTTGCAAATTTGAGCATTTTAGCTCGTTTTGTTCGCCACTCTCGTCAAATTTAACGCTCTTAAATTTATCTTGCGCCAAATTTGCTGCCGTTACCTGGGCAGGTTTGTTTGCGTCATCAAGATCGCTGTTGTGCTCTCTAAATTTAGCATCAAATTTGACCTTAGAGTCCGCTGCCTGCGCGATATCGATGAATTTATACACGCGCTCCACGCTTGCCGCCCACTCCATGATCTGTTTATAATAGTCCATAAACCACGCAAAGCCGTCCTGCACGCTGTAAAACGCCGAGCGTGCCCGCATCATATCGCCAAAGCTCATCGCCCGCGCGAAATAAAGTGGCAAACAGGCAAAAATCGGGATTAGATTTGTGATTTTTAAGTAGCTAGCCGAAAAGCACTCAAGGCGAAACTCGGTGTTCATGATGACGCGCCAGTTGTGCACTACCTCGCTAAAGCTCGCTCTAAAGCGCGATTTTTCAGCGCCTGCGCCATTCATCAGCGCGACGGCTTCGGCATTTTCGCGAGTGATTAGCAGATTTGCGCGGTAGTCGGCCTCGACCTGCTGTTTTTCGTAGTTTAGGTGCTTTAGGCTACGGCCGATGAGGTGCGTGATTAGCGAGCTAAAAAGCGTATAAACGAGCGCGACGTAGACCAAAAAGCCCTCTAACGCAAACTCGCGACCAAACGCGCTAAAGTGCAGTACCTTTGATGCCTCCCAGAGGATAAACGTGAAAGCAAAAAGCTTGGAGAGGTTGTAAACCATGGATTTTATGAGATTTACGCTTTTGTCGGCAAGTAGGAGGCTATCCTCTGCGATACGCTGATCCGGGTTATCAAAGCCTGCGGCCGTGGATAAGCGGTAGAAATTTGCATTTTTTAGCCATAGATTTTCCATCTCTTCACTTAGGCTCTCGCGCCACGAGATCACAAGCAGCTTTTTAAACCAGTTTCCGATCACAATAAAAAGCACGATAACGGCGGTATAGACGAGAAATTCGCCCACAAGCGTGAGCATGAGATCTTTTTCAAATTTTTCGATCGCGTCATAAAATTTTTTATCCCAAGCATTCATTAGCGTCGCGACCTTGACGATGGCTAGGCTAGCTCCCAGCGTCATGGCCAGCATCGCCCACGCCCCCAGCGAGCGCTTGCCCGTCCAAAACCAGCCCGCGATGATGAAAAACTTCTTTAAAATCTGCAAATTTAGCCTTTTTGTTTGATTTTTGCTCTGTGGCGAGCGGTAAATTTACGTTCAGAAATTTTTATGCGGCGCAAATTTTAGCCCAAATTTAACCTGCTTTGTTTAAATTTAAGGTGCGAAGCGGTATGTTTATTTACCGCTTCAAAAAAGCTGAAATTTACGCAAATTTGATCCCGCAAAGTTCTTTAATACGTATAGTTAAACGTCAGCGTGAAATTTCGCGGATCGCCGTAGAAGTTGTTCATGCCGGCGGTTCTGTTTTGCGTATTCATAAAATACTTTTTGTCGGTTATGTTTTTGACCGCGAGCCCGAGGCTGAAATTTTTGTTGAAAAAGTAGTTCACGTTGGCATCCCAAAGCGCATAGGCTTTTTGCGTAGGCGCTACATAGGCTACGTTTTGATAAAAGCCCGAAGTCGCGCTCTGCCATCTAACGCCGGTGCCAAAGCTTAGCTTTTGGCTACTAGAAAACGGTATCTCGTAGCTGGTGTAAATTTTAAACAAATGCTTAGGTACGTAGGATTTTGCGTTCGCGCCCTTGTCGTAGTTTACGTTTGTAGAGGTCTTTTTCTCGCTTTTCATATAGACGCTTTTGTTAAACGTATAGCCCGCAAAAAGATTCCATCTATCCGTTAGCGCGCCTGAAATTTCAAGATCTAGGCCGCGGCTTCGCACCTTGCCCTCGGCGATGCTGTTGGTGGTATTTAACGGATCTTGGATAGCTCTGTTTTCTTGCACGACCTGAAATAGCGCGACTGCGGTATTTAGCGCGCCGTCAAAGTACTCTGATTTTACGCCAGTTTCTACGTTGTAGCCTACGATCGGTTTTAGGATGTTTTTGTTTGCGTCCGTCGCGCTTTGAGGCTTAAAGATCTCTGCGTAGCTAACATACCAGCTGTGATTTTTAGCAAAATCCCAAGTAAGACCCGCATAAGGCGCAAAATGATTTTTGGTGAGATCTAGCGTCTTTTTGCTCGTGTGGTTTTTGAGGTCGTCCCATTTTTTGTCGTATTTTACGCTGGTAAATCTGCCGCCTACTAGCAAGTGCCAGTCATCCGTGAAGTTATATCTCGTGCCGATACCAAATGAGCGCTGGTAAATTTTAGTCGTGTATAGGTCATCATCCGTTATCGTGCTACCGTTCCAGTTGGGCTCGGCTATCGCGGCGCCGTTCCAGTTATATAGCCCGATACCAAGCGAGCTTAGGCTGGCGTTTGGCGCCCATTTGTCGTGGCGGGTAAA
>NZ_CALHXD010000252.1 GCF_938040115.1 uncultured Campylobacter sp.
TGACGAAGATAAGGTATATAGCCTATCGAGTCAAATTTTAACAAAATCCGCAAAAAGCACTCGCGAGATAAGCCGTTTAAAAGGAAAAAAATGATTTTATTGATAGACAATTATGACAGTTTCGTATTCAACGTGGAGCAGTACCTACGCGAACTAACCGACGAAGAAGTGCGCTGCGTGCGCAACGACAAGATCACGCTAGACGAGATCCGCAGGCTAAATCCGAGCAAAATCGTGCTAAGCCCGGGCCCAAAACACCCGCAAGATAGCGGCATTTGTTTAGAGATTTTAAAAAGCAATATCGCCGCGCCGATCCTTGGTATCTGCCTCGGACATCAGGCGATCGGGCTCATTTACGGCGCCAAAATCAAACGCCTAGAAAAGCCCTATCACGGCAAAACCTCGCTAATAAAAGTTAGCCGCAAAGAGCCGCTATTTACGGGACTGCCGGACGAATTTGAGGTCATGCGCTACCACTCGCTTTACGTGGACGAGCTACCGTCAAATTTGCAGGCTTCAGCCGTGAGCGAGGACGGCGTAGTGATGGCGCTTAGCGTCAAAGATAGGCCGATTTTTGGTATCCAATTTCACCCCGAGAGCTACTTCACGCAGTACGGCAAAAAAATCATCGAAAATTTCATCAACTACGAAGCTGCGCCTGCCGCAGAGGTCGCCAAAGAGCCCAAAATCCGTCCGCTAAAGCCGTTTCTAATCAAGCTTCAAGAAAACGAGCGCCTGGACGACCGCGACTTTGAGCAAATTTGCGAAATCATCGCGAGCAAAGAGTACGAGATCACGCAGCTAGCGGCACTTTTGGTGCTAATCAGCGAAAAAAGCCTCTATCCGCAAAGCCTAGCAAGCCTCGCCAAAAACATCCTAAAATACTCGCAGACCTACCGCGATCCCTCGCCGATGATCGATCTTTGTGGCACGGGCGGCGACGGCTTTAAGACGATAAATATCTCAACCACCGTCGCGTTTATCCTCGCAAGCCTTGGCGTCAAGGTCGCAAAGCACGGAAACAAGGCCGTTTCTAGCAAATCAGGCAGCTCAGACGTGCTGGAAATTTTGGGCGTTAAGATCTCAAATTCGCTCCTAGGGCAGCGCGAGCTGCTAAACGATAAAAATTTAGCCTTTTTCCACGCGCCGTTTTTCCATCCGCTAGTGGGCGAGGTGCGCGAAGTGCGTCAGCGTCTAGGTATCCGCACGGTTTTTAACGTACTTGGCCCGCTGCTAAATCCAAATTTGGCGCTCAAAAATCAGCTCGTGGGCGTCTATCATAAGCCGGTTTTACGACTATATGCCGAGACACTGCAGCTGCTGGGACGCGAACGAGCGCTGGTAGTTCGCGGCGAGGACGGACTAGATGAGATCAGCCTGTGTGACGAGACGCGCGTCGTGGAGCTACGCGGTGGTCAGATCAGCGAGTACAGCATCACGCCAGAGCAGTTTGGCTTCAAACGGGCGTTTCACAGCGAGATCGAGGGCGGCACGCCTGAGCAAAACGCCGAAATTTTAAAGCAAATTTTAAAAGGCGAGCTGGATGGACCGAAATTTGACGTCGTCGTGCTAAACGCGATGTTTGCGCTCTACACAGCAGGCGTCGCGGATAGCCCCGCGCAGGCAAAAGAGGTCATCCTGGACGCGATAAAAAGCGGTAAAGTTTATCGCTATTTTGAAGACTACGTGCGAGGCGAAGCGTGACGCTGGTTAAAATTTGCGGTATCAAAACTCCTGCGGAGGCACGCGACGTGGCGAGCCTGGACATTGATTTTTTGGGTGCGATATTTGCCAAAAGCAAACGTCAAGTGAGCGTACAGACGGCGCGCGAGATAGCGGATATCGCGCATACGGCCGGTAAAAAATGCGTCGGCGTTTTTGCCGGGCAAAGCGACTGCGAGATAATGGAAATCTGCGAATTTGTTCAGCTTGACGCGGCGCAGATCCACGGAGAGGTTAGCTCAAATTTGTACGCAAATTTAAAGGCGATGGGGCTAGAGATTTGGCGCGTCTATAGCGTGCTAGACGCGCTTCCAGCCGTAGATACCGCGCTTTGCGATATGCCGCTTTTTGATTGCAAGGGCGAAAATGCCGGCGGCAACGGCACCAGCTTTGATTGGGAGATTTTGCGTGCGGTCAAATTTGACTTTGGCATGGCGGGCGGCATCGGCGAACACAACGCGCGCGAAGCGATCAAATTTAACCCGCGAGTGCTCGATCTAAACTCAAAAGTCGAGGATGAAAACGGCGTAAAGTCGGCAGAAAAAATAAAGAAAATTTTAGAGCTCTTAAAGGCGTAAATTTGCTTGCGACGAAGGCAAATTTACGGCCTTTACCGCCTTGCCTAAATAAAATATGGCATGTTTTAAATTTACTCATTTTACCAGCTTGCCGGCTAACGCTGCCATACCGCACCCCAAATAAGCCGAATAAAAACTTAAAATGCTAAAATAAACAAAAATTTAAAGGATACCGATGAACACCAAAGCATATTTCGGCAAATTCGGCGGGCAGTTCGTGCCAGAAACCGTGATGTTCGCGCTAGACGAGCTCGAGGCTGCTTACGAGCGCATAGTAAAAACGGCTGAATTTGAGGCCGAACTAGACGACCTACTAAAAAACTACGTCGGACGCCCGAGTCCGCTATATCACGCAAAACGCCTAAGCGAGCACTACGGACATGAAATTTATCTAAAGCGCGAGGATCTAAATCACACGGGCGCGCACAAGATAAATAACGCCCTAGCCCAGGCGCTTCTCGCCAAAAAAATGGGCAAAAAGAAGGTTTTAGCAGAGACGGGCGCGGGTCAGCATGGCGTGGCGACTGCGACGGCGGCGGCATTGCTCGGTCTTGAGTGCGACGTATATATGGGTGCTACCGACGTCGAGCGTCAGCAGCTAAACGCATTTCGCATGCAGCTTTTAGGCGCCAGAGTCGTGAGCGTAGAAGATGGGCTAAAAACGCTAAAAGAGGCCACCACCGCAGCGATCCAAGCATGGGTGAACGAGATAGAAAGCGCCTTTTACGTCATCGGCTCGGCGGTCGGCCCGCATCCGTATCCTAGGATCGTGCGCGACTTTCAGAGCATCATCGGCCGCGAGACCAAAGCACAGCTAAAAGAATACGGCGTACATCCGGACTACGTCATCGCCTGCGTCGGCGGCGGCAGCAACGCGATCGGTATCTTTAGCGCGTTTTTGGGCGACGCGGACGTAAATTTGATCGGAGTAGAGGCCGCAGGGTTAGGCGCACACACGCCCTATCACGCCGCAACGCTAACCAAGGGTCGCGCAGGCATCATCCACGGTATGAAAACGATCGTTTTACAAGACGAATACGGCATGATCGAGCCCGTTCACAGCATCTCGGCGGGACTCGACTATCCGGGAGTGGGCCCAGAGCACGCGCACCTGCACGAGAGCAAGCGAGCCTCCTACTACGGCGTCACAGACGACGAGTGCATAAATGCGCTATATCTAACCAGCCGACTAGAGGGCATTATCCCGGCGATCGAGAGCTCGCACGCGCTAGCATATCTAGAAAAGCTATGCCCAAATTTGACGAAAAAAAGCGTCATCGTCGTAAATGTCTCGGGACGCGGCG
>NZ_CALHXD010000253.1 GCF_938040115.1 uncultured Campylobacter sp.
TAAAGCTTTGCGGGGTCAAATTTGAATAGATTTGTAAATTTAGGATTGCGTAAAATTTAAAAGAAAATTATAAAAACCGCCCGTCAAATTTAACGGACGGGGTAATTTTAAAGGCGCAAAAACGCTGAAACATTAAATTTGAGTTTGAAGCCCTTGCCAAAACAAGGGCTAAATTTTACTCGACTTCGGCGTCGATGACGTCGTCGTCTTTTTTCTTGCCGCCGTTTGCTTGCTCGCCCGCGGCGCCGTCTTTTTTATACATCGCTTCGGCTAGCTTGTGGCTGGCTTCGCTTAGAGTTTTGACCTTCGCGTCGATCTGCTCTTTGCTCGCGTTTTCGTCTTTTAGCGTCTCTTTTAGCTCGTCAAGCGCCTTTTGGATGCGCTCTTTGTCCTCGGCAGGGATTTTCTCGCCTAGCTCATCAAGGCTCTTTTGCGTTTGGTGCGCGAGCGCGTCGGCTTGGTTGCGCGCTTCGACCGCGTCTTTGCGTTTTTTGTCGTCCTCTTTGTGTAGCTCAGCGTCTTTGACCATGTTGTTGATCTCGTCTTCGCTTAGGCCGCTTGAGCCTGAGATCGTGATATTTTGAGCTTTGCCTGTAGCCTTATCTTTAGCTGAGACCGTTAGGATACCGTTGGCGTCGATGTCAAACTCTACTTCGATCTGAGGCACTCCGCGAGGAGCGGCAGGGATGCCCTCTAGGTTAAACTGACCCAAAGATTTGTTGTCGCGGGCAAATTCGCGCTCGCCTTGTAGTACGTGGATCGTGACGGCGCTTTGGTTGTCCTCGGCGGTTGAAAATACCTGATTTTTCTTAACCGGGATAGTCGTGCCTTTTTCGATGATTTTTGTCATCACACCGCCTAGAGTCTCGATGCCTAGGCTTAGCGGAGTGACGTCTAGGAGTAACACGTCCTTCACGTCGCCTTTGATGACCGCGCCTTGGATCGCCGCGCCGATAGCTACGACTTCGTCCGGATTTACGCTTTTATTTAGCTCTTTGCCAAACGCCTTTTTGACCTCTTCTTGCACTAAAGGCACACGCGTCGAACCGCCCACCATGACGATCTCTTTGACATCGGATTTGTTTAGGCCGGCGTCTTTTACGACCTCGTTTATCTTGGTGATCGTTTGAGCGACTAGGTCCTCGATCATACCTTCAAATTTCGCTCTGGTTAGCGTTTTTGTGAGGTGTTTTGGACCCGTAGCGTCGGCTGTGATGAACGGTAAATTTATCGTCGTTTCTTGAGCCGAGCTTAGCTCTTTTTTAGCCGTTTCGGCTGCCTCTTTTAGGCGCTGCATAGCCATCACGTCGGTTTTTAGATCGATGCCGGCGTCGCTTTTAAATTCGCTCGTTAGCCAGTCGATTAGGCGGTTATCGAAATCATCGCCGCCTAGAAACGCGTTACCGCCGGTAGCTAAAACCTCGACCACGTTATCGCCGGTTTCTAGTACGGTAACGTCAAACGTACCGCCGCCTAGATCGTAAACCATGATCTTTTCGGACTCTTTTTTATCTAGACCGTAAGCAAGAGCTGCCGCGGTAGGTTCGTTTATGATACGAAGCACGTTTAGTCCAGCGATCGTGCCGGCCTCTTTAGTTGCTTTTCTTTGGCTGTCGTTAAAGTAAGCAGGCACCGTGATGACGGCGTCTACGACCGTTTCGCCCAGATAGCTTTCCGCATCCTCTTTTAGCTTCATTAGCACTTTGGCCGAGATTTCTTGCGGAGTGTAGACTTTGCCCGCGATCTCTATAGCGCACGCACCGTTTCTATCTACGACGTGGTACGGCAACCTAGCTTTAGCTTCCTGCGCGTTTTTCTCGTTGCTCATTAGGCCCATTATTCTTTTGATAGAGTATATGGTTTTTTCAGGATTGGTTACGGCTTGGCGTTTTGCGCTGTCGCCTACTAAAATTTCGCCCTTATCTGTAAACGCTACGACCGAAGGGGTCGTGTTTTTACCCTCTTTGTTCGGGATTACTTTGCTCTCGCCTCTCTCATACACGCTTACGCATGAATTCGTCGTTCCTAGGTCTATACCTATTACTTTTGCCATTGTTTATCCTTTTTATTAAATTTTTCTTTCAAATTTTACTTCGCTATCGACACCATCGCAGGGCGCAAAACTCTGCCGTTGATGAGGTAACCTTTTTGTATCACTTGTACGATCTTGCCTTTTTCCACGTCTTCGCTTTCTACTTGCAGCATAGCATTGTGG
This sequence comes from uncultured Campylobacter sp., assembly GCF_938040115.1. GTDB lineage: Bacteria > Campylobacterota > Campylobacteria > Campylobacterales > Campylobacteraceae > Campylobacter_A. The sequence goes on from NZ_CALHXD010000253.1 coordinate 2,216, forward strand.
AAATTCGGATCAAAGTCCTCGTTCGCTTCGATCGCGGTGATGCCGTTTTTCTCGAAACATTTTTTAAACTGATCTATCGTTATATAAATTCCTTCTTTGATTTTTGCCGCGTATTCGTCGCCTTCGGTTTCAAAATTTACCGCCATCTCAAGCGCGTCTATCACCGGAAGCAGATCCCGCGCAAATTTCTCGTTTGCATATGTCGCAATGTCCGCTTTTTCCTTTTCAAAACGCTTTTTGATGTTTTCAAAGTCCGCATTGGCTCTGTAATACTTATCCGTTAGCTCCTCGAGCTGCTTTTGAAGCTCGACGTATTTTGCGTCAAGGCCCTCAAAGCTGATACTCTCGTCAAAATTTGACGGGATTTGCTGCTCAAGTTCCACGTTTTCATTCTCGTTCATGCCGCCTCCTTTAGGTTGTTTAAAAATCTTTCATAATCATTATAAATGCTGCCCGCGCAAAGCATTTTAGCCTCTTTGCCGTCAAAATTTACGCCAAGCTTCATGCCTAGGTAATTTTCGCCGAAAAAGACTAAATTTGAGTCAAAAACCATCTCAAGACTAGGGCTTAGCGCGTTTTTAAAGCTCTTGCCGAAAATTTCAAGCGCTACCTTTTCGTTTTCTAAAAAGCGAATTTTGTTGCGCTTTAGCTCAGCTATCTTATTTCTTAGCTCGTTTAGGCCCACCTGCATACAGGTAAGCTCGAGCCTATCGAGGTCTATGCCGATGAGATTGCTCAAAAATTTCTCTACCTTCGAGTTAAATTTGAGCGCTATCTCGTCCTCGCTAAAGCTCAAAATCAAAAATCTATTGTTTAAATTTAAGACCTCGTTTAGCGTTTGGGTTTTGTTTTCAAAAACCATCGCGTAAATTTCAAATTCATCGCTTAGCAACTTTAGCAGGCTTGGATTTGCGATATTTAGCGTCTCATCGAAATTTAATCTAGCTCGCCAATAATCCCTCATTGTCGCTGCCGTCGGTATCCTGCCGCCGCTAACGTGAAACTGCGTGATCGCGCCCTCGTCGGAGAGCTTTTTAAAATAAACTCTGATCGTAGAGGCCGGGATCGACATCGCCATGCGCGAACCAAGCTCGCTAGAGCCGATTGGAGCGTTGTCGCTAAGATAAGCTTGAATGATAGAATCAAGTATCAGATCTCGCTTGCTCACCTTTATCATATTAGCACTCTCTCCTTTAAATTGCTAGGCGCATTATACAACATTGAGCGGATAATTGTCAAGGGGTAGAGTTAAAAAAAATTATTTAGATAACTTTAGCGTAGTTAGCTCAAGGTTATAAGGGTAAAATTTTGGGCATTATTGGCAGCGTGCTGGAAAATTTGAACAAATTTAATGTAAGAGTATAGTAAATTTGATTTTATTGCTAGAAGTTTTTATGAAATTAAAATTTGCCGAGTTAAATTTAAAAATGTGTAAAAAGTAAAATTTGAAAGAAAAGCCCCAAATTTAGGGCTTAGGATTATTTATCTCTGAGATTTAGCTCAGCGATAACTTTTGTGTAAGCTGCGTAATCTTTAGCTTTTAGATATTTCATCAAGCGTTTTCTGCGGCCAACTATTTTAAGTAGTCCGAGGCGAGACGAGTGATCTTTTTTGTAGATTTTTAGGTGCTCGGTTAGCTCCTCGACTCTTGCTGTTAGCAATGCGATTTGAACTTCCGGAGAACCCGTATCTTTCTCTTTTCTAGCGAATTTCGCAACAATTTCTGCTTTTTTAGCCGAATCCAAAGCCATAATGACCTCCTGATTGGTGAGATTAAAAAAGGCGATTATATCATAAAAATCAAAAAATGCGGCACCTGTTTTAAAAAATATTGATTTAATCAAATTTGCAGATAAAATTTAATAAAATATCCGCAAAAAATTTAAGGGGAATTTATGCTTTTGACAAAAGCAAGCGAATACGCGCTGCTTTCGCTGATTTACATAGCGCAAAAAGACGCTCCCTCGGACGTCGATACGATGTCGGGCGAGCTTGATATATCAAAAAGCTTTTTGGCTAAAATTTTGCAAAATTTGGCTAGAGAGGGAATTTTGGTTTCGTTTAAGGGCGCAAACGGCGGATTTATGCTCGCGCAAAAGCCTGAAGAAATCAGCATAAAAAGAATAATCGAAAGCGCAGAAAAGCGTAAAATGGCGGTATTTGAGTGCTCGATCTCGGCTGATAGTTGCTCCTCTAGTAAGGGCGGAATATGCCAAATTTGGCCGATGTTTAGCGCGCTTCAGTCTAAAATCGACGATTTTTTAGATACAATTACGTTAGCAAATATAATCAAGAAGTAAATTTTGGCAAAACAAAAGCGCAATATCCTAACCCTGGTCGCACCGTTTTTAGAGCCTATCGTAAGGTTTAGGGGGCTCACGATCGTCGGCGTCATAATCGCCATCCTAGCGATCATCATCGTGCCGCTTCCTAGCGCGGTTTTGGACTTTTTTCTTGCGCTTTCCATCTCTATTTCGGTGCTCATCATCCTGATCGCCGTTTACGTGCCAAAGCCGACCGACCTTAGTACATTTCCGACGCTCATTCTCATCATCACGCTTTTTAGACTCTCGCTAAACATAGCCACCACGCGCATGATTTTAAGCGAAGGACACAACGGTCCCGATGCCGTGAGCGAGATAATCTCAAGCTTCGGGCAGTTCGTCGTAGGCGGCAACTACGTCATCGGCGTGATCGTCTTTACGATCCTAGTTCTTATAAATTTCATGGTCGTTACCAAAGGTTCGACGCGCGTGAGCGAGGTGCAGGCGAGATTTACGCTCGATGCGATGCCTGGTAAGCAAATGGCGATAGACGCCGACCTAAACGCCGGTCTAATCGATGAAAAGACAGCTAGAGAACGCCGCGAAGCTATCATCGGCGAGGCGAATTTCTACGGAGCGATGGACGGTTCGTCTAAATTTATCAAAGGCGATGCTGTCGCTGGCATCATCATCACGATCATAAACATCGTCGGCGGCTTTCTCATCGGTTCGTTTCAGTACGGCCTAGATATGGCTACCTCGGCGCAAAACTACACGATCCTAACGATCGGCGACGGTCTAGTGAGCCAGATTCCGGGCCTCATCACTTCGACGGCCACGGCGATCATCATCACGCGCGCTAGCAAGGACGATGAAAATTTCGCCGAGGGCTCGCTAACGCAGCTGCTAGGCGAATACAAAACGCTTTTAATAGTCGGCTTCATACTATTTATCTTTGCTCTAGTTCCCGGGCTTCCGACGCTATCTCTCGGATTTATCTCGCTTCTGTTTTTAAGTATGGGTTTTATAATGAAAGAGGTAAAAGAGGGCAAGATAAATTTGACCGCCAAGGCCCAAAGTGCAAGCTCTACCCAAGGCGAAGAAGAAGGCCAAGCCGCACCCAAACCTCCTAAAAAAAGCGAAGAAGAGATCGCTCGCGAAGAGGAAGCTAAGATAAGCGATATCTTAAAGCTTGAAATTTTAGAGCTTGATCTGGGTTACGGCCTGCTAAAGATCGCCGAGACCGATCTCATCGAGCGTATACGAGCGATGCGCAGAAATATCGCGGCTCAGCTTGGTTTTTTGATGCCAAAGATCCGTATCCGCGACAATCTCCAACTACCGCCCAACGAATACCGCTTCAAGCTAAAAGGCGTCGTGATCGGGCAGGGCGAAATTTACGCGGATAAATTCCTCGCGATGGATAGTGGGCTAGTTAGCGACAACATCGAAGGCATCCCGACTAAAGAGCCGGCATTTGGCCTTGATGCTTTATGGATCGATGCGAGCGTGAAGGAGGACGCGATACTAAGCGGCTACACGATCGTAGATCCCGCCAGCGTCATCTCCACGCACATGAGCGAGCTGATAAAACAAAACGCCGCCGAGCTCCTAACTCGCCAAGAGACGCAAAATTTGCTGGATAAGCTAAAATCGGAATACCCGGTCATCGTCGAGGATACGCTGCGCATCGCGCCTATCGGAGTGATCCAAAAGGTGCTAAAAGCGCTGCTAAAAGACCACATCCCGATAAAAGATATGTTAAGCATCCTAGAGGCGCTAAGCGACATCGCCGAGGTTAGTAAGAACCTCGATATGATCGTCGAACACGTCCGCACCGCGCTTGCTCGCGCTATCACTTCGCTTTACGTCGATGAGGGCGGGCGGTTAAATTTCTACGTGATGGAGCCAGCCGCGCAGCAAAAGCTGATCGACGCCGTGCAGTATAAAGACGGCGCGTATCACCTGATGATAAACGTCTCACAGACCTCGGCGATCGTGCAGGCTCTGCGCGAGGCGAGGGCGAAGCGGCCAATCTCGGAGTACGGCTCGATGATACTTTGCGTGGAGCCTAGCTTGCGTAAATTTATCGCCGATATCTGCGCGAATTTCGCCATAGATATCACGGTGCTTAGCTTTGCCGAAGTCGCGGCAAATACGCCGTTTGAGACGTTAGGCACGATAGAAATATCAAATTTGTAAGGAATAAAATGACCATCCATCACCTCTCGCACACCGATCTGGACGGATACGGCGCGCAGGTAATAACGAATCACTATTTTAAAAACGTTAAATTTTACAACTCAAACTACGGCAAGGAGATCGACGAGAAATTTGATCAAATTTTGGCTCAAATTTCGGATAAAAGCGTAGCCCAGACGCAGTCAAATTTAAGCGGCGAGCAAAATGGTAACTCGCAAAATGCGTCCGAAAATCGCGGCGAGGGCGAAGCGGCTAAAAATGACGAAAAAGCGCTTATCCTGATAACTGATCTAAATTTGACCGTGGAGCAGTGCGAAGTCTACGAGAAGGCGATCGCAAATAAAAACGCTAAAATTTTGCTCCTCGATCACCACCAAAGCGGAGCCGAGTGCGCGAGCAAATTTAGCTGGTATTTTTTAGATAGCTCAAGGTGCGCGACTAAGATCACGCATGATTTTTTCTCTAAAATTTACGGGGTCGATGCTAGCCTAAATCACTTTAGCGACGTCGTAAACGCAGTCGATATCTGGCTAAAAGACGACGTAAATTTTGAAATGGGCAAGGTCGGACTCGGACTCGTCGCAAACGCAAAAGAGATAAATAAAACGATGTTTGAGGCTGAAAATTCGCGCTATCTTTTTTATCTTATCGAGCGTGCGCGGGAGTTTTTTGACGCGGGAGACGACTATGTCGGGCTTGACGAGGCGATTTTCGGGTTTAAAAAGGACTTTTTCAAAGAGGATAAAAACGATACGTTAAGCAATCTGATCTCAGCATTCGTCGTAAAAAAACTAAGCGAGGAAAAAGAGAAATTTAGCATAAAATATAACGATCTTAACGGCATTTTGACCTACAATATCGGCAACACCTCGGTTATAGGTAATGATTTTTTAGTCGCGAACCCCGATATTGATTTTTTCATCGATATTACGAGCAAAAAGACTCTGAGCTTTCGCGCTAACGGCAAGGCGGACGTGAGCTTGATGGCTAAAAATTTAGTCGGCGGTGGTGGACACGTGAACGCTAGCGGCGGACTTTTTGCGGGCTTTAAGGATAGCTTTAGCTATGAAAACGTAAAGGCGCAGATAACCGACCTAATAACTAAAAAAACGATTTTACAAGGATAGAAAATGAAAGAAATAGAACCTACCGTGGACGAGCTAAGCTACGAGCTTTCGATGATGTTAGAGGCGATGCTTTATTATGCCGGCGTGCAAAAGGATAGGCTGCAAGACGCCGCCGAGACGTACATCGAGTGCATCGACGACGCGCTGGAAAACTCGGGTGCCGAGGGCGTGGACGAGGTGCTCGAAGTCGTCGAATACATGAAAAAAAAGCACGCTAAATTTTTCAAATGAAAACTCTAGCGCAAATTTTATTTTTTTCGGCTCTGGCAGCTATGCTTGGCGGTTGTGTGTTTTTAAACGATCGCGGCGTGACGACGAAGTACTACAACGAGTGCAAGGAGTACTACGACGCGACGGGCGTCTATCACAAAGAGTGCCCTAAAAACATCATCGACTGGACGGAGTGATGAGCTTAGAAGCGGCTAGAGCGGCGAAGGCTAGGGAGCTGGCGGGCAAAACCTACGCGCCTTTGATGCGTGAGATAGAGGAGCTGGCGGCTAAATTTAAGGGGCACGAATTTGAGCTTAAATTTGACGATACAGTCGAGATAAACGCAAATTTAACCTCCAAAGAGCGCGAAGAGACGCTGCAAACGGCGCTAAATTTACGCTCGTGGCGCAAGGGACCGTTTAAGATAGACGATATCTTTATCGACAGCGAGTGGAGGAGTTTTGTCAAATTTAACCTACTCGCGCCGCACATGGATCTAGCGGACAAGGTCGTGGGCGATATCGGCTGCAACAACGGCTACTATCTCTTTCGTATGTTGCTCCAGCACCCGAAAAAGCTGATCGGCCTTGATCCTGGCGTTATGAGTTTTTTGCAGTTTAAATTTATCGACGCGTTCGCGCGCTCAGGTATAGAGTACGAGCTGCTAGGCGTCGAGCATCTGCCGCACTACGGCGTCAAATTTGACGTGCTCTTTTGTCTTGGCGTGCTCTATCACAGAAGCGATCCCGTGCGTACGCTAAAAGAACTAAAAGGCGCGTTAAATGCGGGCGGCGAGCTATTTTTGGACACGATGTATCTTGATATGGAGGGCGATTTTGCCCTGAGCCCTAAAAATACATACTCAAAGATACCAAATATCTACTTCGTGCCGACTATTAGCGCGCTTTTAAACTGGTGCGAGAGGGCAAATTTTAAAGACGCGCAAATTTTAGCCACAAAGCCGACGGACGCGCACGAGCAACGAAAAACGGAGTGGATCTTGGGTCAGAGTTTGGGCGATTTCCTCGACCCCACAGACCCGGCGCGCACGGTCGAGGGCTATCCCGCGCCAAAACGGGTCTATCTAAAACTAAGCGTATAAAAAGGTGAAAAATGGACGAAAATATCTACGACGACAACAGTAGCGACGGGGTTGTTCTGCCAGAGGACGAAAATCCGTTTCGCAACGAACTAAAAACCTCGCCGAATATAAAAATCGGTCTTAGTGGCGCCGTGACGCAGCTCGAGTCAAACCGCGCCAAAACGCGCTTTTTCGCCACTAGCGACATGGTCGCCGATAGCGAGGGGCTCATACACAGCGGATTTGTTTTCTCTGCGGCTAGCTACGCGGCGATGGCGGCGGTCAATGAGACTTTTAGCGTGGTTATCGGGGCTAAGATACATTTTTTCGCTCCGACCAAGCTAAACGAAGCGATCGAATTTGACGCGCGCTCGCACTTTAACGAGAGCAAAAAGCGCGAGGTGCGGGTAACTGGCACGACGAACGATATAAAGGTGTTTGAGGGGACTTTTCAGGTTGTGATTTTAGAGGATCATATCTTTAAAATTTACAAAACAAATCTCCAAAAACAAGCCGCGCAAAGACGAAACGAAGCAAAACGCAAAGAAGAGGCGAAGCAAAACGCGTAAGCTCGGTCAAATTTGATGAAATTTGGCGGCGCGGTAAATTTGCGCCGCCTTTTCTTTTAAATTTGATTTTATGCCGTTTTTTGGCGGTATTTTGGGAAAACCAGCATAAATTTAACGCCAAATTTGCCGTTTTGTTTGGCTTGACCGCTTTAAATTTAATGCGTTTTTAAAAAATCTTAAAAGCTCAAATTTGACCCGTTAAAATCTCATCTCCCTACCGATCATATTTATCCAAAAATCTAAATTTGCACGCTCAGCTTTTAGCGTCGTTTTGTCGCCGTGACCTGGATACAGTACAAAATCGCCTTGCAAATTTTTACATTTTAGTAGGCTTTGGTGCATATCCTCGGCATTTGAAAACGGAAAATCATAGCGCCCGATCGAGCCTCTAAACAAAAAATCTCCGCTAAAGATAACGTCGTCCACGCGCACCATACAGCATCCTGGCGTATGTCCCGGAAAGTGCATAAACTCGATCTCAAAGTCCTCTATGTTAAATTTAACGTCCTCAAATTTCGCTCCGCCTACACAGATTGCGTCGTGCATCGGCTGCTGCCCTGCATCCCAAAGATCGTCATGAAGCATGAAATTATCGTCTTTATGGATATAGACCGGAACATTAAAAAAATTTTTTAAGCTAACATTGTCAAGAACGTGATCAGAATGCCCGTGAGTGTTTAAAATAGTGAGCGGCGCGTGTGAATTTTTTACGACAAGGTCATATGAATCTTGACCTGGATCAATGATAATATCGTGCCCATTTTTGGATACTACATAGCAGTTGGTTTGATAATCTCCGCATGGTTTTGAAAAAATTCTCACGTTTGTCCTTTTATAAAATTTAATTAAAATAAATTGTATATTTTTTAAGCTTAAAAGTTAAATTTTATAAAAAAATTGTATAATATTTTAGAATTTAAATTTATTGGTGATAATCGTTATGAAAAATTATTCGCAAATCAGCCTGAAGCTAACCGAGTTTTTGACGAGCTACCTCCAAAAAAGCGGCGCAAAGGGTTTTGTTTTGGGCGTTAGCGGCGGTCTAGACTCTGCCGTCGTAGCCGCTCTTTGCGCGCGCACGGGCTTTGAAACGCATGCACTTTTGATGCCGACGAAGTACTCGAACGAGCGAAATTTAAGCGACGCGCTAAAGCTTTGCGAAGATCTAAAAATAACGCATAAAATCATCGAAATCCAGCCGATTTTGGATAGCTTTACCGCGCAGATCGGCGAGCCGCTGTCAAATTTGCGCATTGGAAACCTAAGCGCAAGAGCCAGGATGTGCCTGCTTTATGATTATTCGGCAAAGGTAAATGCGCTAGTGGTCGGCACGAGCAACAAAAGCGAACGCCTTCTTGGATACGGTACGATCTACGGCGATATGGCGTGCGCGCTAAATCCGATCGGCGAGCTTTTTAAGACTGAAATTTACGAGCTGGCTAAAGAGCTTGGCATCGATGAAAAAATCATCGTAAAAGCCCCGTCCGCCGACCTTTGGGAAGGGCAAAGCGATGAAGCCGATATAGGCTACAGCTATGAGCGGCTAGACGAGGTTTTGCGTTTGGCGCAGAGTAAAAGCGAGGCCGAGCTGGCGTGCGAATTTGACCCAAAACTCGTCGCGACTATATTTTCAAGGATGAGAGCAAATAAATTTAAACTCTCGTTGCCGCCGATTGCTAGCTTGGACGGCGAGTAAAATTTGAGCTAAATTTACGGCTACGGCGATAAATTTGGCTGAGGTTTTGAAAGTCAAAAACGGTGAAATTTGATGACTGATTCGGCGTCAAATTTACTCGGCTTTGAGATGCGTTAAATTTGGCAGCAAAGTCGCGATGATTTTTCTGAAAGTAAAAATAGATAAAACTGCCGTAAATTTGGCAGCAAAATAAATTTAAAAATAAAAAAAGAAACGCAGAAGGTAAGAAAAAATAAAAAAAAACAAGGAGGCGCAATGGAAGAGGTAGCGTTTTATAGACCTACTATCGACGAGGCCGAGATTACGCTCATAAAAGAGGCTCTAAAAGACCACGGTTCGGTGATCGTGGAGAGGCTGGAGTCCGAGCTTAGGGAGTATTTTGGCGTAAAACATGCCGTTACGACCAATAACAATAGCGCTGCTCACCATTTGGCGCTTTGCTCGATGGATCTAAAACGCGGCGACAAGATCATCTGCTCGGTAAACTCCACCCCGAGCGTGGCGCAGGCAATCAGGCATTTTGATGCCGAGCCTATATTCGTCGATATCAACGAAGACGACTTTAATATGAACCCCCAGTCGTTGCGAGATACGCTAAAAGTGCATAATCACAAAAAGCTAAAAGGTATCTTTGTAAATCACGTCGGAGGGCAAGCTTCTGATATGGACGAGATCTACGCTATCGCGCGGGAGTACGACGTAAAGGTGCTCGATGATGCTGGTAAGTCCGTCGGCCTAACCTATAACGGCGTAAAAATCGGCTCTGACGACCGCTCGCTTATCTCTTGCTTTAACGTGCATTCGCAGCTCACAAACCCTATCGCGACGGCCGGCTTTATGCTAACGGACGACGATGCCATCGCCGAGCGCGCTAGACTACTGCGAAACCACGCGATCGTGAATGGCGGCATAGATAAAGACGGCAACCTAGGCTACGTCTACGACGTCGTAGATATCGGCGTGAAGTATGATCTAACGGGGCTTTGCGCGGCGTATGCGGTGGCGCAGTTTGAAAAGACGGATAAATTTATCGCGCGACGCAGACAGATCGCCGCCATCTACGACAAAGAGCTCGCAGGCTGCCCGCACGTCTCGCTACCGATCAAAAAGCGCGACCACGTCTATATCCAGTACATCATCAAGATCGACAAAAACCGCGACGGGTTTGCGAAGGAGCTGCTAGAGCGCGGCATCCACACGGCGCTTCACTACAAGCCGATGCACCTTTTGAGCTACTATAAAAGCAAATACGGGCTTAAAGTAAATTCATTCCCGAATGCGCTAAAAACCTATCAGCAGGTGCTTTCGCTGCCCGTTTACAACGCGCTTAGCGACGAAGAGGTTGCCTATATCTGCGAGAGCGTGCGAGAAGTAGCCAAAACGCGTGTTTAAAAGGAAAATTTACGCCTTTGCGCAGGATTATTTTTACTCTCCAAATTTATGGCAAAAGTGCCTAGCTATCGCGCTTTTGCCGCTTAGTTGGATTTACTGCGCGGGCGTGACTTTAAAGTCTAAATTTAGCAAAACTTTGGATTTTGGCATACCGATTATCAGCGTCGGAAATTTAACCCTAGGCGGTAGCGGAAAGACGCCGCTGGGTATTTCTATATTAAACGAATTTGAGGGCGGCTGCGTCGTGCTGCGAGGCTACGGTAGAGCTTCAAAAGGACTCATAAAAGTCGCTATCTCGGGCGAAATTTTAGTGGGCGTCACGGCTAGCGGCGACGAGGCGATGGAGTACGCAAAAAGCGTAAAAAACGCAAACGTCATCGTGAGCGAAAACCGCGATATCGCCATAAATGAGGCCAAAAAAATGGGCGCAAAATACGTGCTGCTCGATGACGGCTTTGGTAAATTTCATATCAAAAAATTTAACGTCCTGATCCGCCCATCGGCAAAGCCCTATTTTGATTTCGTCCTGCCTAGCGGCGCGTATCGCTACCCGAGTAAATTTTACGCTAAAGCCGACTACGTCGTAAAAGAGGGCGAGGACTTTACTCGAGAGAGCGAAATAATAAATCAAACTACAAAGATGGTTTTAGTGACCGCTATCGCAAATCCGCAGCGCTTGGAGCCTTATTTTAGCCTTTGCGTGGGACGCGATATTTATCCCGATCACTACGCGTTTTCGCGGGACGAGCTAGCGAGTATCCTAGAGCGCTACGCCGCGACCTCGCTTTTGGTTACGCGAAAAGACGCCGTAAAGATGGAGGAGTTTGGCTTGCCGCTATCCGTTATCGCGCTAAAAACGACACTGGCGGGTAAATTTAAACGAATTATCAAAGAGAAAATTCTATAATCTCCTAAAAATTTAGGACGCTTTAAATGAAATTTATACTAACCTCTTGTGCCGATAAGGCTGCAGCCAAAGCTCTAGCCAAAAAGCTCGTTAAAGCTAAATTTGCCGCCTGTGTTAGCGTTTTTAAGGCAAATAGCGTTTATTTTTGGGACGGCGAGATAAAGGACGAAAAGGAGCGAGTTTTACTCATAAAAACCGCGGTTAAATTTAAAAAAATCGCTAAATTTATTGCGCGGTACCACGACTACGAGCTGCCTGAAATAGTCGCTTTTAAGGCGGACAAAGCTAGTAAAAAATACAAAAAATGGATAAAAAAGGAAAGTAAATGAAGTTATTTCAAACTAGAGCGAATGCGGGCGAGAGCCTAAAAAGCGTAGAATTTAGCCAGGCGCTACTAAGCCCCAGCTCCGCTCACGGCGGGCTTTACGCACCGACGCAGCTACCGCGGTTGGACGCAAATTTCTTTGCGGAGGCGGTAAATTTAAGCTACGCGCAAATCGCTCTAAAAATCATAGAGAAATTTGGATTTGACGCTGATGCGGCGATGTTTGAGAGGGCGGTGAAGCGGTATGAGAGATTTGACGATCCGCAAAATCCCGTGCAGGTGCGAAAAATCGGCGAAAACCTCTACGTAAACGAGCTTTATCACGGACCTACGCGCGCGTTTAAGGATATGGCGCTGCAGCCGTTTGGCGCGCTGCTTAGCGAGCTGGCTGCAAAAAGAGGCGAAAAATACCTCATAATGTGCGCGACTAGCGGCGACACGGGGCCTGCGACGTTAGAGACTTTTGCGGACGCACCGGGCGTCAAAGTCGTCTGCCTCTATCCAAAAGACGGCACTAGCGAGGTACAGCGCCTACAAATGATAAACGCAGACGCCGCAAACCTCAAAGTAATCGGCATCGAGGGCAACTTCGACGATGCGCAGCGTGCGCTAAAAAGCCTGCTAGCTAGCGAGAAATTTAAAGAGCGTCTAAGCGCTGCCGGACTCTCGCTCTCGGCGGCAAATTCGGTAAATTTCGGGCGGATTTTATTTCAGATCATCTATCACGTTTTCGCCCACGTCTATCTGCTAAAAACGGGCGCGCTAAAGGGTGAATTTGACATCGTAGTGCCTAGTGGTAACTTCGGCAACGCTCTGGGCGCATACTACGCTAAAAAAATGGGCGCAAAAATCGGCAAAATCAAAATCGTCTCAAACGCAAACAACATCCTGACCGAGTTTTTCACGCAGGGGCGATATGATCTGCGCGGCAAAAGCCTAGTTAAAACGATCAGCCCGGCGATGGATATCCTGGTTTCATCAAACGTCGAGAGGCTGCTTTTTGATAAATTCGGCGCCGTGCGAACTAAGGAACTGATGGATAGTCTCGCAAGCGATGGCTTTTACGAGCTTTCAAATAGCGAGCTAGACGCGCTAAAAGAGGACTTTGACGCTGATTTTTGCAGCGACGAGGAGTGCGAGAAATACATAAAAGGGTGGGCGGCAAAGGGCGTCGCCGTCGATCCGCACACGGCTACATGCTTTAAAGCGGCGGCGAATTTAGCGCGCCCGTCCGTGATAACGTCGACCGCACACTGGGTCAAATTTGCTCCGAGTATGTTTAAGGCGCTAAAAAACGAAACGCTAAAAGACGAAAAAAGCGGGCTTGAGGCCTTGGCGGCGGAGTTTAACGACGAAGTGCCAGGCGCGATAAAATCGCTCTTTACAAAAGCCGCCGTGCATAATGAAATCGCCGCAAAGAGCGAAATAGAAGCTAAAATTTTAGCCTGGATCGAGCGATGATCATCATTCCGGCAAGGCTCGCCTCGACGCGAATGCCCAATAAAATTTTACGCGAGATAAACGGCGTGCCGATGTTCGTCGCTACGGCGCGCAGGGTGAGCGCGGCTGATGAGGTCGCCATCGCCGCAGACGACGAGGGCGTGGCGCAGATCGCGCAAAAATTCGGCTTTAAAGCCGTGATGACGAGCCAGGCGCATCAAAGCGGAACCGACCGCATCAACGAAGCTGCGGGAATACTCGGCGTCAAAGATAGCGAGATAATCATAAACGTGCAGGCCGATGAGCCCTTTATCGAGCCTGAAAATATCGTCAAATTTAGAGAATTTTGCGAGAAAAACGCGGAGAGAGCGTTTATGTTTTCGTGTTTTAAATTTGTCGGCAGCGAGCTAGCGGACGATAAAAACCTAGTCAAGGTCGTGACCGATGACGCGGGCTACGCGCTTTATTTTTCGCGCTCGCGCATCCCGTTTGACCGCGCACCGTTTGACGCGTACAAGGCGCATCTGGGTATCTACGGCTATAGCGCGGCAAATTTGAAAAGATTTTGCTCATTTGCACCGTCGACGCTCGAAAATACCGAAAAGCTCGAGCAACTGCGCGCTCTATCAAACGGCGAGAAAATCCTCATGCTCGAAGTGCAAAGCGACAGCATCGGTATCGACTGCGAGGAGGATCTGCAAAGGGCGCGAGCGAAATTTGGCATTGAGTTAGATTAACGCCGAAATCCCAGAAATTTGGTAAATTTGCCCAAAGGAAAAATGCATGACGAATGAGAAATTTACCGAGCAGGTCACGACTTTGGCGAAATTTTTGCAAACATACTGCGGCGACAAACATGCGCTAGAGCCAAAGCGTGAGATAAATTTGGAGCTAATTTATAAGGGCGAAAGTCTAAACCGTAGCGTGCAGATGCAGCTTTGCACCGAGTGCGAGCAGCTGTTTTTCTACGCTCACGAGCGACTTTTGGCCTGTTCGCACGATGTTAAGCCAAGCTGCCGCAAATGCCCGCATCCGTGCTACGAAAAGCCTAGATGGACGCAGATGGCAAAGATAATGAGATATAGCGGCGTAAAGCTTGGGCTTGTAAAGCTTAAAAGGATATTTGCATTTTCAAAGACGGCGGAGTAGGGTTTGGACTTTTTGTGAATTTTAGATGAGATCAAGTGGTTACCCTGAAAGGATTCGAACCTCTGTTAGCTGATCCAGAGTCAGCAGTTCTACCACTAAACTACAGGGTAACGATAGGCGAAATTATAGCGAGCGAAATTTAAATCAGCTTTAATTATCTCAAATTTCAAGAATAAAACCGTAAAAATCGCCACGCAAATTTCACAGCCCGAATTTTTCAAGATGGGCTAAAAATTTTTCGGGCGGATAAAAGCCGATGAGGCGCGCGTTTTTTAGCTCGTCTTGCATGTGGCTACCTGCGCGGAAAAATAGGATCGCAGGCGGTCCGATGAGTCCGAATTTTTTCATTATCTGCGCGTCGTCACTGCTATTTTTCGTCACATCCACTCGCAAAAGAGTGAAATTTTCCAGTTTTTTTAGTACAGCTTCGTCTTTAAAAGTGATCTCGTCAAGCTCGTTGCAGCTAGCGCACCAAGTCGCATAAAAGTCGATCAGCACTGGTTTAAGCGAGCTTTTTAACGCATTTTCTAGCTCGGTCAAATTTGAGATGGCGATAAAATTTGGCTCATTTTTACTCAAATTTACGCCCGCGCCGCCTGCATTTTTAAAGCCTTCGAGCGGATTTAGCGCTGATTTTGCGCCAGAAAACGAGCCAACGATCAGCAAGACGGAGTAGATAAAGGCTAGTAGCGCCGTGCCTTTTAGTAGTTTTTTGCCGCCACCGTACTCGTCCTTTGTCGCATCAAAAGCTCCGAAAAATACGCTCGCAAACACGCCGATAACGCCGTAAAGCAGCAGCTCTGCCATAGCGCCCAGCACGCGTGCGCTCAGCCAGACCGCCATTATCAGCATGATAAAGCCAAAAAGCGTCTTGATTTTATCCATCCATGCACCCGGTCGCGGTAAAATTTTACCCGAGCTAGCACCGATAAGTAGTAGCGGCACACCCATACCAAGTCCCATTGTAAAGAGCGCAAGCCCGCCAAATAGCGCGTTTCCACTCTGTGTGATATAAAGCAGCGCGCCCGCAAGCGGTGCGGCAACGCATGGGCTAGCGATGAGCGCGGATAAAAATCCCATCGCAAAAACGCCGATTATGCCGCCTTTGCTTTGGGCTTTTTTGCTAAGCGCGTTTTGCATGGCAAGGGGCATCTGAAGTTCGTAAAGTCCGAACATCGAAAGCGCGAGCGCGACGAAAACGAGGCTAAAACCGATCAGTACGGCCGGGGTTTGCAGCGCGCTTTGCACGCCCGAGCCAAAAACGCTAGCCGCCACGCCTGCGACCGCGTAGGCGCACGCCATCGCAAAAACGTAGATAAGAGATAGGAAAAAGCCGCTCGTAGCGCGCGAGTTTTTGTTTTTGTCCTTTTTAGCGTGCGGGTTGTCGCTATCAAATTTGGCCGAAGTTTCGTCTGGCGCGCTTAAATTTACACCGCCGTTTTTGCCGCCGTGCGTGCCGTTAGCTTGCTTTGAGACGATGATAGATGATAGGATCGGTATCATCGGAAATATGCAAGGCGTGAGCGATAGTAGCAGCCCATAGCCAAAAAACGTGGCGAGCGAGAGGAGGAAATTTGCGCTGCTAAGGCTTGCGGCGATGGAGTCTTGCTCGGAGAGCGGCGCCTGCGAGCCGGCAAATTCAGGCTCGGCGGCCTCTATGATCTGTGCAACCGAGTAGCCGCTAAGACCCTTTTTGACGCTAAATTTGAGTACTTGCGGTTGGTAGCAGATGCCGTCTTTGGCGCAGCCTTGGTATTCGAGCTTTAGGGTGAAATTTTCGCCGCCGCTAAGCCCTTTTAGTAAATTTATCGGCACAAAAAGGCTAAATTTGCCCGTATAAACCTCGCGCTCGTCGTAAATTTCGCCTTTTGGAAAGTTTAGATGCGAGTTTAGATTTTTACCCTCTAGGCTTGCTGCGAGGCTGTCTTTATAGACGTGGATATTTGGCGCTGG
>NZ_CALHXD010000254.1 GCF_938040115.1 uncultured Campylobacter sp.
AACGACGAAGCGATAAAGCTCACGGTCGTATCGCCCAAGGTCCAAAAATTTAATCCAAAGCTAAATTTACACGGCGAACTGGTCGCTAAAGACGATGTCGCAGTAGGTTCGGCGCTGCAAGGCCAACAAATCGCCCAAATCTTAGCCGAAGTGGGCGAAAACGTGCAAAAGGGGCAAATTTTAGCCCTGCTAGATAATGCCGGCGTAAAAGCGAAATTTGACCAGCAAACCGCCGCTCTCGAGGCCGCAAAGCAAAATTTAAACTCCACCAAGGCTGCTTTTAGCGAGGCTAGCTCAGCGCTAAAGAGGGCTAAAGACTTGGCCGCAAAAAAGGCGATCAGCTCGCAAGAACTCGAACAAGCAAACGCGAAAGAAGCAAGCGCCAGAGCGAATCTAAACTCCGCAAAAGCCCAAATTTCGCAGATAGACGCGCAGATCGCGGAAGCTAAAGATCAGCTCGGCAAAGCTAGCGTGATAGCGCCCGTTAGCGGCGTCGTAACGGCCAAAAAAGCCCAAATCGGCGCGTTAACTAGCGGCGAGGCTTTGTTTAACATCGCAAAAGACGGCGTCATCGAGCTATCTGCGGACGCGGACGCAGCCGAGCTAGCGCAGATAAAAGTCGGTATGGGCGCGACGGCTCAAATTTACGGCGTAAAAGAGGCTGTGAAAGGCAAAGTGCGGCTAGTGCCCGTGAGCGTGGATACAAGCTCACGCCTAGGCAAGGTCAAAATTTCGCTAGACGGCGAGGCGAAATTTATCGGTTCATATGCTAAAGTCGTCATCGATCTGCCCGAATTTAGCGCGTTAGCACTGCCTGCGCAGGCTGTTTCGTTTACGGACGAGGGCGCGTTTGCGACGCTAATAAAAGACGGCAAGGCGCAGAAGCGAAAAATCCAAACCGGACTTAGAGCAAACGGGCTAGTTCAGGTGATTTCAGGTGTCAGCAAGGACGATGAGGTCGCGCTAAAAGCCGCCTCACTGGTAAATGACGGCGAAGCGGCGCAAAGGAGTGTGGAGTGAAAATTTCGTCTTGGGCGATTCGCCATCCCGTTCCGATTATCGTGCTTTTTATCGCGCTTAGCTTAGGCGGCGTAGCGTCGTTTCTGCGCCTACCGATAAACGCAAACCCAAACGTAAATTTCCCTATCGTTAGCGTCACGGTCACGCAGGCGGGCGCGTCGCCTACGCAGCTGGAAAGCTCGACTACTAGGCGCATCGAGGACGCCGTGAGCGGGTTGGCGGACGTGAGGCACGTTAGCTCTACGATCTCCGAGGGTAGCTCGGCTACCACAGTGGAGTTTGCTATCGAGACGGACGTCGATAGAGCCGTAAACGACGTGCGAAACGCTATCTCGCAGATCAGAGACGAACTACCCGCCGGCATCGATACGCCGCTGGTAGAGCGCGTGGACGTCGAGGGCGGCACGCTGGCGTTTTATTCGGTAGGAAGCGTAAATTTAGACCAAAGCGAGATATCGCACCTGATAGATAACGAGATAAAAAGGCGGCTGCTAGCGATCCCGGGCGTTCAGCAGGTAAAGCGTCTAGGCGGCACTACGCGCGAGATTAGGGTGCTTTTAGATCCCGCCGCTCTTAGCTCGCTAAAGATAGACGCGGCTTATATCAGCAAGCAGCTTGCACAAAATAATGCTGATTTGCCCGCCGGCAGGACGGTTTTAGACGGTGCGGAAAATAGCCTGCGCGTAACAGGCGGCGCAAAGAGCGTCGAGGAGCTTTCTGATACTCCTATCTGGCTAGACGGCGGTCGAAATGTCCGTCTGGGCGACATCGCTCGCGTGGAGGACTCGCACGCCGAGGTTAGGTCGCGCTCTAGGATGGACGGGCTGGAGACGGCGGGATTTAGCGTCTCGCGCTCAAAAGGCGCCAGCGACACGGTCGTGATGCAAAAGGTCG
>NZ_CALHXD010000255.1 GCF_938040115.1 uncultured Campylobacter sp.
CTATCGGTGCGGCGCCGTTTATCGCTAGGCTCATAGAGAGCGCGCTAAAAGAGGTCGATAAAGGCATCATCGAGGCTGCTAGAAGCTTTGGTAGCTCAAATTTTCAGATCATTTTTAAGGTGATGTTCATTGAGGCATTGCCGGGTATCGTAGCATCCATCACGCTCACGCTTATCGTTATCATCGGCTTTTCGGCGATGGCTGGCGCAGTCGGCGGCGGCGGGTTAGGATCCGTGGCGATAAACTACGGCTATCAGAGATTTCGCCCCGATATCATGCTTTATACCGTCGTGATTTTAATCATAATGGTTCAAATTTTCCAATCATTAGGAAATTTTATTTATAAGATCACAAAGAAATGATTTTTTACGTCTGATTTTATTTTCTTTTAAACTTTTTTTGCATAAAATCCCGAAATTAATTTTACAAAGAAAGGATAGAAAATGAAATCAGATATGTGCGAAATGCGTCGCTTCACTGAACTTAAGTCGTCGAAAGACTAACGCTAAGCGCAAAATTTCTTTTTAAGCGCTTAGTCTTGCTAAGCATTTAAAAAGAAATTTAAGCCTCCGCTCATATCCTTTTTTAAATGCTAGCCAAATTTTAAAAAGGATATAAAATGAAAAATCTACTCAAATACTCTCTAGTCGCTCTAAGCCTAACAGTCGCAGCAAATGCAGCCGAGAAAATCGTCGTAGGCGCTACTCCGGTTCCGCACGCTGAAATTTTAGAAGTCGTAAAACCAATCCTTGCAAAAGACGGCTTTACTCTTGAGATCAAAGAATTTAACGACTACTCTACTCCAAATTTGGCCACCGAGGACGGCGATCTAGACGCTAACTACTTCCAGCACCTGCCGTATCTTGAGGAATTTAACAAAAACAAAGGCACTCATCTAGTTAAAACCGTGGGCGTCCACCTCGAGCCTATGGGGGTTTACTCTAAAAAGATAAAAGATATCAAAGAGCTAAAAGACGGCAGCACCGTAGCGATACCAAACGACCCGACAAACGAGAGCCGCGCGCTTGACGTGCTGGCTAGCGCAGGTCTGATCAAACTAAACGACAACCCACTAAAAACTCCGCTTAACATCACGGAAAACCCAAAAAAGCTAAAATTTGAAGAGATCGAGGCCGCTCAAGTTCCTCGTACGCTAGATGACGTCGCCATCGCCGTTATCAACACGAACTACGCTCTAAACGCCAACCTAAACCCGACTAAAGACGCGCTCGTGCTTGAGAGCAAAGATAGCCCGTACACCAACTACGTCGTGGTCAAAGTCGGCAACGAAAATAGCCCGAAAATCAAAGCTCTAGACAAAGCCGTCACGAGCCCGGAGGTAAAGAAATTTATCGAGGAAAAATATAAAGGCGCGATAATCCCGACGTTTTAATCAAATTTAGCCCCGCCCGCTCAAATTTGACGGCGCGGGCAAATTTAACGAAACGACGAATCCAAATTTAGTTTAGAGACCGCTCTTAAAATAAAACGGCGTAAAAGCTTTTACCTTTTTAGCGCCGTTTTTTTATCAAAAAAAGGAATGATAATGCAATTTTCAAAAATACTTCTTGGTGCGCTTCTAGCTGGCGGCCTGTATGCTAGCGACAAAACCATCACCGTAGGCGCATCTCCCGTGCCTCACGCAGAGATTTTAGAAGAGGTCGTAAAGCCGATCCTGGAAAAAGAAGGCTACAAGCTCGAGGTTAAAATCTTTAACGACTACGTGATCCCAAACCTCGCCGTCGAAAACGGTGAACTTGACGCCAACTACTTCCAGGGCCTACCGTATATGAAGTCGTTTAATAAAGACAACGGCACCCACATCGTACCGACCGTGGGCGTTCACGTCGAGCCTATGGGTGCGTATTCTAAAAAGATAAAAAGCCTAGACGAGCTAAAAGACGGCGATATCATCGCTATCTCAAACAACGCCGCAGACTCGACGCGCTCGATAAATTTGCTCGAAAAAGCCGGCATCGTAAAGGCTAAAGAGGGCGAATACAAATCCCCGCTTGATATCATAGAAAATCCGAAAAATCTCAAATTTAAAGAGATGGAGTCCGCGCAGACGCCCCGCTCTTTAGATGACGTCGCGTTAGCCTTTATCAACGTAAACTACGCCCTAGACGTTGGCCTCAAACCGACAAAAGACGCGCTAATCCTCGAGGATAAGGATAGCCCGTACACCAACTACGTAGCGACCAAGGCCGGCAACGAAAACAACCCGAAAATCAAGGCTCTAGATAAAGCCATACTAACTCCCGAGGTTAAAGACTTTATCGTAAAGCGCTACCAAGGCGCGGTGATACCGAGCTTCTGATCGCGTCAAATTTAACCGATTTGCCATCGTAAAATTTAGTTTTTAAAATCGCAACAGGCGTTTTTTGCCTAAATTTTATGACTCAAATTTGGCAAAAAAGAAAAATAGTCGAGAAAAATCTCCAAAAAATAAAACGGCGTAAAAGCTTTTACCTTTTTAGCGCCGTTTTTCAAAACAAAAAAGGAAAATATAATGAAAGTTTTTAAAATTTTAGCAAGTTTGGCGCTAGCCTTTAACCTCTATGCAGCAGATAAAGATCACACTATCGTAGTAGCCGTCTCGCCCGTGCCTCACGCAGAGATCATGGAGTTTATCAAACCCGCTCTAGCAAAAGAGGGCTACGATCTAGTCATCAAGGAGATAAACGACTACTCGATCCCGAATTTAGCGACGCAAGACGGCGATTTAGACGCAAATTTCTTTCAACACTGGCCGTATCTAAAAAATCACAATGAAACCAAGGGCACGACTCTGATAACCGCCGCGGCGATACATCTCGAGCCGCTGGGCTTTTACTCTAAAAAGATAAAGAGCCTAAGCGAGCTAAAAGACGGCGCTAAAGTCGCGATCGCCTACGATCCGACTAACGGCAACAGAGCGCTAAATATCCTGCAAAAAGCGGGCCTCATAGAGCTAGATAAGAGCGCCGAACTCGCCACGCCAAAAGACATCGTGAAAAATCCAAAACATCTAAATTTCGTCGAGCTTGAGGGCGCGCAGATACCTCGCACGCTAGATGAAGTCGATCTTGCCGCTATAAGCACGAATTTCGTCCTTGATATCGGTATGAATCCTAAAAAAGACTCGCTAGCCATCGAAGGCACCGAAAGCCCGTACGCCAACATCATCGCAGTCAAAGCCGGCAACGAAAATAGCCCAAAAATCAAAGCTCTCGTTAAAGCCGCAACCAGCCCCGAGACGAAAGAGTTTATTCTAAAAAGATACAACGGAGCGATACTGCCGGTATTTTGATTACGCGCCGCTTGCGCTTTGACGCAGGGACGGAAGCTTTTTTGGCCGATTTTAAAGTCGGCCGATAAAATTTGAGTCAAATTTTGACTTCAAACGTCAAATTTGACTCTCAAACTGACGCGGTTAAATTTAAGGCACAAATTTGACCGCGACACGCCTTTTTTTAAACTCGGCAATGCCCCACAAAACTTTATAAAGGTGTGGGTAAAACCCAAATCTTTATCTCGCAAATTTATCTTGCAATCAAATTTAAAACTCGCCCGTAGTGCCGTCAGATTTAACCGCCGCAGACGACCCTAGCCCCAAATGACGCCCGTATAAAGCTAAAATTTACCGTAGTTTGCTAAAATCATAATTTTAAATTTAAGGAGAAAAATGCTAGGCGATTTTATAAATTTTATCGTCCAAACCGTCGGCGAGTGGGGATATGCGGGCATATTTTTGATGATGTTTTTAGAGAGTTCGTTTTTCCCATTTCCAAGCGAAGTGGCGATGATCCCGGCGGGATATCTAGCGCATCAGGGACAGATGAGCCTAGTTCCAGCGTGGTGTGCGGGTACGGCTGGCAGCCTTGCAGGAGCCGTGTTTAACTACTATCTATGCTACTTTTTCGGGCGCGAACTCGTGCTAAAATACGGCAAATACGTCGGCATCACAAAGGTAAAAATGCGCAAATTTGAGGCCTTTTTCAAAAGGCACGGCGAGATTTCGACCTTTAACTGCCGCCTGATCCCTGGCATCCGCCAGTACATCAGCCTGCCGGCGGGCCTTGCGCGTATGAATATCTTTAAATTTTGCCTCTATACGGCTTTGGGTGCGGGCATCTGGGTCGCCATACTGCTAGCAGTGGGCTGGTATCTAGGCAAAAACTACGACAAGAGTGCGTTTAGCCACATCGTTGTCGCCCTACTCGCCGCCGTCGGCCTACTCACTGCGCTTTATATTTTTTACGTAAAACGCCTAAGTAAAAAATCAAAAGTCGGTGCAAAAGAGCTAGAATAAGACGCTGAGTAAGCTAACAAGCAAGACCGAAATCAAAATTTGGCCTTGCTTGCTTTATCAAATTTATAGCGCACCATAAAAACTACGGCAAATTTTACGGGCATATCGCGGCTAAGAACTTCGTGTCTTACGACCTTTCATTTAACCAAAACCCTAAAAATGCAGAAAAATCTGGAATTTTATCTCTATTGCAGCCAAATTTCGGCTTAAATTTAGAGATCATGTAAAACGCAAATTTGATTTATGCGTTTAAATTTTACGCCTTAAGGCAATAAATTTGATTACTTTTAAAGCTTCTTTAGTGAAATTAAAAAATGAAAATTTAGCCCTTTTTACGTCTTTGCTTTTCAAATAATACCCGCGCAAATCAAGCGCCAAAAGCGCGATAAGAGATGGAAACATATAGATATTTATGGCGATAAGTACGATGCGAAGCGTAACGGTATCTTGTAAAATAGCTTGTAAATTTAGGCTGTTTTCGATACTAACGTAATAAACGCCGATCACGGCAAAAAGCGCGGCGATACGTAAAATTTTAGATACGATTTCGTTGCCCAGTTTTGAGATATTTTCACTCACGGCTAGCGACAAAAATAACCAGCAAAATATCCAAACTAGCGCGAAAACGGCATCTAAAAGCAAATTTTCGTCATAACGCTCGCGTACTACGATAACAAAAACGGGCGAGAAAATCAGGCTCAAAACGAACCAAAAAAGCGAACGAAACGCAAGCAGGACAAAACACGCATAGATACAAGCGCTAGCGGCAAGCAAAAGCCACTCTGCACCAAAAACTAGCCCGAGCACGTAAACGCCGATGCAAAGCGTAAAAAGGCCGCAAAAGAGCGAATAATAGCCCTCAAGCAGCCTCGTAGCCTTTAAATTTATATTTTCAAAAAAGTTTAGCACGTAGATTACGAAATTTTCTTTTGTTTCGGACGAAATACCTTCATCACGCTCTCATCGGTCTCGATGAACGCGCCGCCGATCAGGTCGATACAGTAAGGAATCGCCGGAAATACCGGCTCTAGGCACTCCCTGATTGCCTTTGGTTGGCCGGGTAAATTTACGATGAGCGCGTGCCCTCTGATGCCTGCGGTTTGGCGAGATAAGATCGCTGTGGGGACGTATTTTAGGCTAGCCGTTCTCATTAGCTCGCCAAAGCCGGGCATCATCTTTTCGCATACGGCCTCGGTAGCTTCCGGCGTCACGTCGCGAGGAGCGGGTCCCGTACCGCCCGTAGTTAGCACTAAATCGCAGCCCAGAACATCTATCATGTGTTTTAGGCGCTCTTTTATAAGTTCGATCTCATCAGGGATCACCTCGTAAAAATACTCGCGCTCGCTCGTTATCCAGCCATCTAAGACCTCTTTTATAGCCGCACCCGACAAATCGTCGTATTTACCCTCGCTAGCGCGGTCGCTTAGCGTCAAAATACCTATTTTTGCCTTCATATTTTCTCCTTAAATTTAGTTGTAAAACTCTTTGATTATCCTGCCCAGCGCGTCTTTGTCGATACTCTCAAAAATCTCGATATGCTCGCTGATGCGCTCTAGCTGCGTTTTCATGCCCGCCAAAAACGTTCCGACCTCGGCGTATGCCTCTTGCAGTAGCTCCTCGGCCTCAGCCGCACTTGGCGTAAATGTATGCCCCATGCCGTACTCAAAAACCATGTTTTGCGCGATCTCACGGGCCTTTTGGATGTCGGCGTTAGAGTTTGAAAAGGTATCGTCTTTGACCATCTTTAGCGCGCTCATGCCCGCCAAACAGACCTTGATACGCGCAAACATCTGCGAGCGCGACTCTATCTCTCGCTCGGGGCGCATAAACTGCTCCTCGACGAGCGAAATTTTTTCAAATTCTATCCCAAACCAATACGCAGCCAAAGCCTTTGCGCCCTGATATAGCGCCTGAATGCGCTTTTCCTCGTCGTTGTAGCTTAAAATCCTTCTTTTACCGAGCAAGACTTTGTTTAAAACGCTTTCAAAATCGCTAAATTCGATTATCTCGCCGCCGCGTCTTAGCGCGTTTATCGCAGCTTCATTTACCAGCGTAGAAAGCGCCGCCCCGCTAAAACCGACGCTGATACGCGCTACGTCCTGCGCCTCTACGCTAGTGTTTTTGTCTTTTAGATAGGATTTTAAAATCTCGACCCTATCGGTAAAATCGGGCATAGAAAGGAAAATGCGTCTATCAAATCGCCCCGAGCGTAGCAACGCCTCGTCTATCATCTCGATGCGGTTGGTCGCGGCGATCACGATGACGCCGGAGTTATCCTCAAAGCCGTCCATTTCAGTCAGCAGCTGATTTAGCGTAGCCTCGCGCTCGTCGTTTCGGTTACCGCCGCGCACCTTGCCCACAGCGTCGATCTCGTCGATAAAGATGATAGATGGTGCATAGGCTTTAGCCTTTAAAAACAGCTCATGCACGCGTTTTGCGCCCATACCGACGTAAATTTGTACAAAACTAGCGCCGCTTTGGTAAAAAAACGGCACTCCCGCCTCGCCCGCGACAGCCTTTGCTACCAGCGTCTTGCCCACGCCCGGAGGCCCGACCATCAGCACGCCTTTTGGCATTTTGATGCCAAATTTTTTATATTTCGTCGGATTTTTTAGAAAATCCACGATCTCGCTTAGCTCAAATTTGACGTCTTTTATGCCTGCCACGTCGTCAAATTTGACGTTTGAGATGGCCGGAGCCACCGAGCTAGCGGCGATATTGTCGTACTCATAGACATTTGCTTTTTGATTTTCGTTTTGAGCGGCGAGTTTTTGTTTTTTAAACCTCGCATAAATTGCAAGCCCCGCAAAGCAGATAACAAGTAGCGCCAGCACGGCTAAAATTTCATCCAGTACGGGCGTCTCTTTTTTTAGATCGACGGGTACCTTTTGCACTAGAGCGCGCATATCCACGCCGTCTTTTACGATGATATATTTGTTACCGCCCTTGGTCGTGAGCTCCAGCTCGCCGCCGTTTACGGTTGCACTTGCAATCATGTCGCCCTCTAGCAGCTTTTCGTAGCTTTCGTACATTATGTTTTTAGGCTGGCTTCTACCTACCGCAACGGCTAGCAAAACCGCCAAAATAGCCGTCAAAATCACGATAATCTTTTGTTTATTTAGCTTAAATTTGTGCATAGTCGCCCTCGCTTTTTACTTCAAATTTATCTATGACCGCCCACTCTTTTAAAATTTGCTTATCCGTTTTGATTTTTACTTTATTATAAAACTGATCGAAGCCCTCGTAAAATTCGCCGTTTAGTTGCTCGACGAGCACGTTTAGGCTTCCGCCCTTTTTAGCGTACTCTTGCCTAAATTTAAAATTATTCTCCGATACGATTTGCTTTAAAACCTTAAGCCTAGCCTTCGCCACGTCGCCGCTAACGTCCATTTTCATATCCGCCGAGTGCGTACCGCTTCGCGGTGAATACGCAAAGCAGTGCAGATGCGTGAGCGGAAATTTTTTAAAATTTGCTAGAGCCTCGCTCCAAATTTCCTCGCTCTCGCCCGGATGCCCCACGATATAGTCGGTTCCTAGCGCAAAACCCATCTGGCTAAGCTCCAAAAACAGCTCCAAATCCCTAAAGGCTTGATTTCGCCGCCGCATGATGCGTAGCATCGCCTCGCTCGTGTGCTGAAGCGCGATGTGCAGGTGCCGCTCTAGCCAGCTCTCGCGCAAGATCTCGCGAAAACTCTCATCTATCTGGCTTGGCTCTATGCTACCAAGCCTTATGCGCTTTATGCCGCCTATTTTACCGAGCCTACTTAGCAAGCGGCCTAGGCTTGAGCCAGTATCTTTGCCGTAGCTGCCGATGTTTGTGCCTGTTAGCACTAGCTCGTTGTAACCGTTGTAGGCTAAAATTTTAGCCTCGCGTAAAATCGCTTCCTCACCCATACTGCGCGCCTTGCCGCGAACGGCGGGGATGATGCAGTAGCTGCACGCAAAGTCGCAGCCCTCTTGGATTTTGATAAAGGCTTTGGTGTGATTTTCGTAGTTCGTTACGATATTTTTGTCGATACTTTTTAAATTTCCCAGCTCGAAAAACGGATCTTGCGACTTTAGCAGCGCGTTTATATCCTCTTTTTTACTCGCGCCTATCACGCCAAAAACCGAGTTTTTGTTAAACAGCTCTTTGCCCTTGCTCACCGCGCCGCAGCCTGTTAGTATGACTCTAGCGCCGCGTTTTTTTATGCCGTTTATGTAGCTACGCGCACCGCTATCGGCGGAGTTTGTGACCGTGCAGGAGTTTACCACTACGATGTCGGCTTCGTTTTCGTCGCTAACGATATCGTAGTCTTTGACGTAGCTTTTCATCAGCTCGGTGTCGTAGATGTTCGTGCGGCAGCCGAATGTTTTAAAAAACACCTTCTCTCGGCGCGGCTCTTGCGGGGTCAAATTTGAGTTAGGCTTCATGCTTCTCCTCGCCGCCTTCGCCGATCGGCTTTGACTCGCCGGCTTTTACGCGTCTATCCATGTACAAAGTCTGCGTCGGATAGGCGATCACGATGTCGTCGTGGCTAGCGATGGCTTCCATTATCTCCGCACTTATCGTGCTTCGCAAAGATAGCGTGGCAAAGGTGTTTGCCATGTACCAGACCGAAATTTTCACGCCGTAAGGCTCGATAAAGGTAAACACGCGCGGCTCGACGTTTGGATTTTTGATGCTGTATTGATTTCGCAGCTTGCTCATTTGTTTTTTGGCGATTTCCGTGTAG
>NZ_CALHXD010000256.1 GCF_938040115.1 uncultured Campylobacter sp.
CCTGCGCCAACGCGCTAGAAAAGCTAAAAAATCAAAAAACGTATAAAAAAGAAAAACATAGAAAAAAATATAAGGACGAAGAGTGAAATGCGTGATATTTGACATGGACGGCACGCTCATAGATAGTGCAAAAGCGATCTGCGAGACGGTAAACGAGGTGCGGCGCGAGCTGGGGCTTGAGGGCGATCTGGCCGCGGAGTTTATCGTAAAGGCCATAAACGAGCCGGGGCGAAATTTGGGGCTTGACTTTTACGGTATCGATAAGCCCGATATGAAGCTGCGGGATAACTTTGAAGCTAAATTTAAGAAAAACTACCGCGAATACGCCGCGGCATACGATGGCGTAGATGGACTGCTAGCAGGGCTAAAAGGGGCGGGACATTTCGTCGCTCTAGCTAGCAATGCGCCAAGGTATACATTGGATGAAATTTTACAAAGAAGCGGGATATTTAAATTTTTTGATCTCATCGTCGGAGCGGACGAAAACGTACCTCAAAAACCAGATCCCGCGATGCTAAATTTGATATTAAAATCAGGCGAATTCGATAAAGCTATATTTGTCGGAGATAGTAAAAAAGACGAGCTCGCCGCACGCAATGCGGGTATGATATATCTAAACGTTTGTTGGGGGTTTGGTAGCAAAAGTCCGAGCTGCGACAATGTCTTTACGGTGGCTGAAGCAGCCCTATATATCGAGAAGTTATAAAAATTTAGCGTATTATAGTGCGTATGATTTTAGGTAGGATTTTACAAAAAATAGTATGTATTTTAAGATTTGCGAAAGGTTTTAAAATTTATGGATTATGATATATTTTCTCAAAGTCCGAGAGAAAAATTCTTTGATATTTTATTTAATGCGAACAAAAATTTAGTCGAAAACGAGCTTGAAAAGACCTTTGAAAAATTTATCGCGATGAGCGAATTTTGCGAAAAAAACGGCTTTGACGAAACGGCGCAAAATTCGTTTATCTCTCAAAATCAAACCCTGATAAATGAGCGTCTAAACGACATTTATATCGGGCTTAGTGGGGATATTTTAAGTCAAAATGAGTAAAATAGCCGTTATATTTTCGTTGTTTTTATCGCTGGTTTTCGGCGCGGTAAATTTCGAGGAAGAGCATCTTTTTGAGCTTAAAAAAGACGAGTGGGCGCGGGTTTTCGTAACCAAAAAGGGCACTGACGAGCGCGAGAGCTTTGATTTTCGCTGGACGCTTTTTGATAACACGAACATCATCGTGCATTCGCGCTACCGAAACTATCCTCGCCAGCTTGTTATGTCGCTAAGGCGCGGCCTTGAGACTTACAAGCAGACTTTGATACCGGACCTCAAGTACCCGCCTAGCGACCGCGTCGCGCTTTATCTGGTTTTTGAGGATTTTAAGCAAGGTGTGGCGAAGTTTCGCGTGCTGATAAACGACGACGAACAGCGCGTAGACGTGGAGTTTTTGGACCCGCCAAGAAAGCAGAGCGGCGCTCAAAACAGCGTGCAAAACGCCAGATAAAAGCAAAATTTAAGTGAGCCTAAATGGAAAAAATCGATCTGATAATGAAAAATTTTATCGCGGAGCTTGGCTATGAACCTGCAAATGCGATGTTTGCTCGGATAAATTCGGGTAAAAAGCTGCGCTCTAAGCTGCTTTTAAAAATAGCGGGCGAAAGCGAGCAGAGTCTCAAAATTTGCGCGATTATCGAGCTTATTCACCTAGCTAGCTTGTTTCACGACGACGTGATAGATGATGCTGACACCAGGCGCGGAAGCCCGAGTATAAACGCGAGCTTCGGCACCAAAAACGCCGTGATGCTGGGCGATATCCTCTACTCGAAGGGCTTTTACGAGCTGTCGAAATTCCCGCATGAGATCGCGGGCGAGATATCGGGCGCGGTCAGCAAACTAAGCGTGGGCGAGATGATGGATGTGGATCTCTCGGCTAAATTTAACGAAGATAAATCCGCGTACGGAACGATGATCTACTATAAAACCGCCGTTTTGATCGAGGCTGCCGCCGCGGTCGGAGCGATGTTAGCAGGACTTGACGCGCGTAATTTTAAAATTTACGGTAAAAATTTAGGCCTAGCTTTTCAGATAATCGACGACATCCTGGACGTCACGCAAGACGCCGCGACGCTTGGAAAGCCGAATTTTAGCGACTTTAAAGAGGGTAAAACGACGCTACCTTACATTTATCTTTACGAAAGCTTAAACGAAGCGGACAAAGAGAAGCTAAAAAGCCTGTTTAAAAAAGATCTGAGCGAGGGCGAGCGAGGCTGGGTGAGGGCGAAGATGAACGAAACAGGTGCGATAAAAAAAAGCATAGAAGCGGCGAAAAATTTAGGCGAGCAGGCGATAAAATCGGTAGAAAAATTTAACGTAGACGGCCTAGAAAGTATCGTAAAATCAATGATAGATAGGGAATTTTAATGCATTACGCAAGCGTGAGCTTTACGCACAAAAACACCGATATATCCGTGCGCGAAAAGCTCTCTTTTTCTAACATCGAGCGCAAAAACGAAATTTTACGCCTCATTAGCTCCAGCCAAAACATCAACGAGTGCATGGTGCTAAGCACCTGCAACCGCGTCGAGATCATCGCTAGCGTAAAGACGGTCGAAGGCGCTAGCAAGCACATCATCGCCTGCATGTCGCTCATCTGCGGCATCCCTTTTGAGGAGCTGCAAAGCAGAGCCGACATCTACGAGGATAACGGCGCCGTGCATCATCTCTTTGCCGTAGCTAGCTCGCTAGATAGCCTTGTTATCGGCGAGACGCAGATCGCTGGGCAACTAAAAGAGGCGTATAAATTTGCACGCGCTAACGGTAAATGCGGTGCGAAGCTCGGACGGGCGATGGAGTTTGCCTTTAAGTGCGCGGCGGAGGTACGAAACAAAACCGAAATCTCCAAAAATCCGATCTCGGTCTCAAGCGTCGCGGTTGCTAAAGCAAAGGAAATTTTTGGCACGCTAAACGGCATGGTCGCCGTGATAGTGGGCGCGGGAGAGATGGCGGAGCTAGCCGCAAAGCATCTAATCGCAAGCGGCGCGAGAACGATAATCATCAGCCGAAACAAAGAGCGCGCTAAAAATTTAGCCCTGACGCTGGGGGATAATAACGAATACGACGCGCTTTCAAACGTAGCGCAGTATATAAATAAATATCAAATCATATTTTCCGCGACCGCCGCGCCGCATCCGGTTTTGATCGACGCGATGGTAGAGCCAAAGGAGTTTAAGCGTTACTTTTTTGATATAGCCGTACCGCGCGATATCGCGATCACGCAGAGCGAAAATATCAAAATTTACGCCGTGGACGACCTGCAAGAGATCGTAAATAAAAACCTCGCCCTGCGCGAAGAGCAAGCTCAGATCGCATACGGCATCGTCGGACGAAATACGGCGGCGTTTTTCCAAATGCTGCGCGAACTAGCCGTCACGCCGCTAATAAAAGGCATAAGAGAGCAGGCTAAGGAGTGTGCCGAGAGAGAGCTCGCAAAAGCCCTAAAAAAGGGCTATCTAAAACATAGCGACAAAGAGGAGGCGTACCGCCTCATACATCAGGTTTTTAGGGCGTTTTTGCACGCGCCGACGATAAATTTAAAAAACCTCGCGGGTGCTGCTGGAAGCGAAGCGCAGCTAAGGGCAATCGGGGAAATCTTTAACGTCGCGGAGCAAACGCCGCAAGAAGAAAATAACGAATTTGAATGGGAGAACGAATGAAATTTAGCAAACTTTACGCGCCGACGGCAAAAGAAGCGCCAAAAGACGCGAGTCTGGCAAGTCATAAATTTTTGCTCCGAGCGGGCTACGCCGAGCAGGT
>NZ_CALHXD010000257.1 GCF_938040115.1 uncultured Campylobacter sp.
TTACGTATTTTCCGGAGGCTTCATGCTCTTTTTTTGTGAAGGCCAGGAGATAGTACTCGTACGCTTTTGCTTCGTCTTTTTTGCCGTAGGCGTCGTCTTGGTAGATTTCGCCTAGTTTGGCGCATCCACCAAATCTCTCGCCTTGGCAAATTTCGCTTAGGATTTCGACGGCTTTGTCTATATTTTTCTCTACGCCTTTGCCGTCTCTATAGCCCATCGCTACAAATTTACAACCGTCGTCGTAGCCGCTATCGCAAAGTTTTGAAAATATCTCAAAGCCCTTTTTAGGATCGTGCTCGGCGCCGTTTTTGCCCTCGGTGTACGAGTAGCCCGTCCATAGGCAACCTAAATTTGAGCCCAGATCGCAAGCTTTTTGGTAGTATTTGACGTCTTGTTTTTCATAAGCGTAGTCTATGCAGGCCGCCGCATCGTTGTTTTCGCAGCCTTTTTCGGCGCTTACGGCGGTTTTGTCTTTTACTTTGTCGCAGCAGTCGGCTCTTTTGCCAAACGATATCTCGCAGCACTTTTCATAGGCTTGCTTTGCGCGTCCGGAGTCTTTTTTGACGTCAGAACCCTTGCCAAACTCATAAAGCTGCCCAAGCTCTTTGCAAGAGGAATCGACCTTTTCCGTATAGCAACCTAGCTTAAAGTAGTTCTCCGCGTCCTTCCACTGGCCTTTGGATTTTGCTGCTAGTCCATTGTTGTGATTTGGCCCGGCCTGTGCTACCGACAGGCAACAAAATGCTAAAAACATGGCTAAGGCTAGCTTTTTCATAAAACCCTCCTTGCGAGTAATCTTAAGCATTATAGCCTGTTTGCTATGTTTTTAACCTAAATAACGACTACTTCGGTTTTTAGCTCGACGCCAAACTGCTCCAAAACGCGCTCGCGGGCTAAATTTATGAGCCCGGTTACGTCCGCAAAGGTCGCAGCGTTAAAATTTATGATGAAATTTGCGTGCTGTTCGCTAAATTTAGCCCCGCCAATCGCGTAACTCTTTAGCCCCACGGCCTCGATAAGCCTGCCTGCGTAGTCGCCGGGCGGATTAACAAAACAGCTGCCAAAGCTAGCGCCCTTTGGCTGATTTGCGCGCTTAGCGGCAAAATCCGCCGCAAGAGCCGCGTCAAATTCGCGCGAGATTTTAAACTCGGCGCCAAATATCGGCTCATCTATCCCGCTTTTTCGGTAGCTAAAGCTTATCCTCTCGCGCTCTACCCAGCCGCGTCCTAGCCGCACCGTGAGCAGATCATCGCTGATACTAACGCTGCAAAGCCCCGCGTTCATTTTTATTAGTCCGCCAAGCGTACCCGGGATATTTTGCAAAAACTCAAATCCGCCGATATTATGCTTTTTGGCGAAGTTGTAAATTTTGCCCGACTTCGTCGCAGCGCCGATACTGAGCACGTCGCCGCTTAAGTTTATATAATCAAACGCGCCGCCTAGCATCATCATCGCGGGCGGATTTGGCGAGACGAGTAGGTTATTTGCGCCGCCTATCATCACGCGGCCGGCAAATTCCGGCTTTAGCGCGTCCTCAATGCTTTCTAGCACCGCCACCTCGTGCACGCCGCCCACTCGCACCGAGCTAAATTTGGAAAAATCTATAAGCTGCGTCATTGCACGAAATTCGGGATAAACTCTATCATGCGCGTCGTGAAATCAACCATCATCGAGACCATCCACGGCATTAAAAATATAATCACGACGACGACTAAAATGATTTTCGGCACGAAGCTTAGCGTCATCTCGTTTATCTGCGTCGTAGCCTGAAATATACTGATGATAAGGCCCGCGGATAGGCCAGCGAGCAACATAGGAAAGCTCAGATATAGCGCGATCTTAAAGGTTTCGATACCGAGTTCTATGAGCGTTGATTGCATTAGCTAAACCTTATATCGTTGTACTCGGTGGGCACGAGGTAGTTTTTGGCATCGATAGGCAGCGGATAAAAACCGCGCTCATAACCAAGCGCAAAGAGCCTATTTACCGCCTTTAGCTGCGTTTCGTTCATCGAGACGGAGCTATCGTTCGCATATAGATTTAGGTAGGTTTTTAGCTTTTCTTTATCGACGCGGATCAAATTTCGCTCCATCAGCATGTGCGACAAAAACGGCTTATGCGCGGTGGCGATACGTACGCCCTCCGTTAGCACGCGCTCGCACTCG
>NZ_CALHXD010000258.1 GCF_938040115.1 uncultured Campylobacter sp.
ACATCGAAAACCGCCAAACGCTGGACGCATACAAGGATAAGGCAAGTATAGACTAGAACAAGATGAATCAAAAAGGCTTATTAGAGAAATTAGTAAACGAGGAATTTCCGAAAATATCCTCAGACTATATTATGGATTTTAATATTCTAGAAGTTGTAGATCTTACAGAACCACAGCACACAAAGATTATATCTTGGCTTTTTGGTAACGAAAAATATTGTCTAAAATATAAAATTCTAAGCCACTTTTTAACTAAAGTACTAAAGGAAAATAAAACAAATAGTAAAATAAGCAAAGAATATTACGATATTTTACAAGCATATATAGAAGAAATATCCAATACAAACCCTGAAAATATTGAAATTCACCAAGAATATATCCTGGAGGGAAAAAAGATTGATATTTTCATAGAAGACAAAACCAACAATGTAGTTATCGGTATTGAAAATAAAATAGATGCAACAGAAAGTGAAAACCAACTAAATAACTACCGTAAATCCATTGAAAAAAAAGAAGGAATAGGTAAAAAAATTTACATCTTTTTGACAGTTGACGGGTATTTACCGCATAATAAAGAAGAACAAAAATTTTGGTTTGTAGCCTCTCATAACATGATTGGTCAAAGTATAGAAGAATTAATAAGCAATAATACCGTTACACTATCTCATGAAGCGAAGACAACATTACTTCAGTATACCGACCTGTTGGTCGAAAAATATATGATGGAAGACAAATTAAAGCCAAAATATGATCGCATATGGGCGGATTACAGAAGTGTACTTGAATACTTGAATAATGATAAAGAGAATAGAATATGGGAAACAAGCAAAAAAGAACTCAAATATATAATGTATTATAAGGATACAAATATCAATATATTACACAATATGATAGTTCAAAATTTTAAATTTTATAAAAAAGAGGATCAAGGTATATATTGGCTTGTAAAAACAAATGGCCTAGATCAAATAAACGAATACATTAATACATATATTGACACAGAAAATACTGAAAGTAGAAATTTTATAGACATACAAATTAACAATAGAGAAAAAGGAAATAGCCTATGGATAGGATACTTCTGCAATAAATGTTCAACAAGGGAAAAGGATAAAATTTTAAAAAAAATATATAACAACTTATTTAAAGATATAAAAATTGATGAATGCGATACAGCAGAAAAAGCAATAGAAATAAATAAGGGTAAAGACAGTTTAAAAAACAGAGATATTGAAAAACTAAGCTATGCTGAAATAAAAAATGAGGCTAATAGAATAGTTGAAATACTAAGGCAAGAAATAAAAGAATTCGATGATAAGACAGAAAAAGCCCTCAAAGAACTTCAAGGGCAAAATCCGTAAACTCACGCAAAACAGATCGCAAACGTATCAGGCTTAGTCATCTTTTTGATATTTTCTTTCGCCATAAACAGCTCCTTAGCGCCGTAAATTTGTAAAGTATGGTTGATAAACTCAAACTCCAACTTTTTATGCGCGCAGTTTGCGTCCAAATTTTTAGCAAGAGCGAGGATAAAACTCAGCCAGCGCACGACGCTTTCGCTAGGTAGCAGATCTTTAAACCGCTCAAATTCGCTCGAGCTTTTTTTGCCGTTTTGAGCGATGATTGCGGCTATGAGGCATTTTTGCGCATGCGAAAAGCCGTAGTTTAGCGCGTTTAGCACGAAAAACGCCGAGCTAGCGTGCTCGCCGTAAAATCCCAAGCACTGCGCCACGTCATGCAGCTTAGCCGCGACCGCCAGCTCGCTCTCGTATCGCCCACCAAGCTCATGCAGCGGCTCTAGCACGGCAAAAATATCTTTAGCGTATTTTACGATAGTTTTATTATCGCCGAGCAAAAACCTATCCTGTAAACTCCTCACGCTTGGGTTAAAATTAGGCGGAAATTTGCGAGTCGGACGTAAGATATCGCTTAAAAATACGCCTTCCCTAAAGCCCGCGCCGCTAGTGTAGATATTTTGTGCACCTAAAGCTTCGGCCGCGCTTAAAAAGATCAGTGCGCCCTCTCTAATCGTATCAAAGCGATCTTTTTTGATGCCGAATTTTCCAAGTTCCAGCACGCTTGCTTGCGAGATACTCTCGATAAAGCTCTTGTGATTTTGCAGCTTATAAGCAAAATTATGCACCGTTTTTAGAGGGTAGTTTTGCGCCGACATTATCGCTGAAGATATCGCGCGCAGGCTGCCGCCGATGGCGACTAGGTTTTTGCTTTTGAAATTTTTAGGCAAGCTTTTTAGCGCGTCTTTGATAAACGGCTGCGCAGCGCTTAGATTTTTTTTATCAAAAAATAGCTCCTTTAGCCGCACCGTGCCTAAATTTAAAGACGCGGCGTCTATTATCTTGCCGCCGCTAACAAGCGCTAGCTCCGCCGAGCCTCCGCCGATATCAAGCGTGACGAACTCCTCTAGCGGCTCAAGCAAATTTAGCGCCGCCACGCCGCCAAACGTCGCTTCGTCCTTGCCGCTAACGACTTTTAAATTTATCCCGAGCTCTTTGCGCGCCATGCTTATAAGCTCGCCGGCGTTTGGAGCGTCGCGCAGAGCCGAGGTGCCCATGGCGAAAATTTTCGTGCATTTGTAGTTTTTTGCGATATTTTTAAACTCGCTAAGCGCTTCGCAGGCCTTTTGCATCGACTTTTGGGCGATCTCGCCGCCGTGCTCGTACGCGCCCTCACCCAGACGCACCTTCATCTTAAATTCACCGATGATGTGAAACGCGTAACGCGAAGTCTTCTCAAAAATCGCCATTCGCATCGAATTTGAGCCTAGATCTATGACGGCGGTTCGTTTTGCCATTTATTTGCCTTTATTATTTTTATTTATCGCTAGAGCGAGGGTCGAGACCGCGCCGCTGCGTCCGTCGGTGCGGTTTTTGATAGATACCGAGCCGCCCAGAGCCTGAGCCGCGCCCTTAGCTAGAAATAGCCCAAGCCCCGCTCCGCCCTTATCGCCGAAACGCTTAAACGGCGCAAAAAGGTCCTTGCTCTCGTCGATACCACAGCCCTCGTCTACGACCTCGATGATAAATTCGTTTTCGCTAAGGCGCGAGCGTAGAGTAACCACGGCGCCGCGAGGAGAAAATTTGATCGCGTTTTGGACGAAATTTTGGATAACATGCGTTAAAAGCGTCGTTTGTAGCGTCATTTCAAGTCTGCTAGGCGCAAAATCGGTCGCTATATCCTTGCCCTCGCCGCGAGCTAAAATTTTAAAATTATTCGCAGATTGATTTAAAAACTCGATGATGTCGATACGCACGGCCTCCTCAAACTGCGCGCCCTCCTGCCGCCCTATCTCTAGGATCGAGCCAATCATTTTGTTCATCTGATTGATCGCTTCGTTGTTGTTTTTGAGCGCTTCGATATATTTTTCGCTCTCGCGCGGTTTTATTAGCGTCACTTCGTTTTTGGTTTTCATCACCGCTAGCGGCGTTTTTAGCTCGTGCGCGACGCCGACAAAAAGCTCCTTTTGATAAAGCACGAACGTCTGAATACGCTCGATTAGGCGGTTTAGGCTTTTGCCTAGCGGCTTAAACTCTGGCGGTAGCTCGTCAAGGCTCACCGTCTGCAAAAATCGCTCGTTTAAATTCGTCATTTTTCTGCTTAAAATTTTGATCGGCACCAGCAGCATCCGCGACAAAAACAGCACGTAAAAAATAATCAGAAGTATCGATGTAGCGTTTACCATGATGATGTCGATTAAAATTTGATCTATGAGTTTGCTTTGATGAGTGGTGTCTTTGGTTAGCGCGATGCTAGTATCGTCCATATACGGGTAAAACAGCGTCAAATGTGTCTTTTGACCAACCCTTTCCGTGACGAAATAAGGCGATACTGTTTTGCCCTCGACTAACTTTGCCCTAGTGGGACTATCGTTTAGCGTGAAATACTCAAACGGTTTTTCTACTTTAGATAAATTTGCGCTCGTGGATAAAATTTTAGCTTCGTATGCGAGCGATTGCGAGATACCCTCGTATATCGTGACCTTGATATACTGGTATAAAAGAACGGAGATGATGAGAATTAGCATCGTAGAAGCCGATGCTAATTGCACTATAAACCTAAATCTTAGGCTTTTTTGGGAAAGCAAAACCTATACCCGCGTCTTCTGACCGTCTCGATAGTCGAGATATTTAACGGTTTATCCATTTTTTGGCGGATTTGATTGATTGCTACTTCGATTACGTTTGGAGTTACGAGCTCAGGCTCCTCCCAGATCGCGTCTAGTAGCTGCTCTTTGCTCACGATCTGATCGCTGTGGCGCGCAAGGTGAGTTAGCACCTCAAACGGTTTGCCTTTTAGCTCGATATCTTGGCCTAGGTAGGTGATTTTCTCCTCGTCCGGATCGATGATAAGGTCGTCTATTTTGATAACGTTCGTACCGCCAAAGCGCAAGCGAGCTTCGATCCTAGCTACTAAAACGTCAAAATCAAACGGCTTTTTGATATAATCATCCGCACCGATTCTAAAGGCTTTTACTTCGCTTTCTTTATCGTCTTTTGCCGATATTACGACGACGGCGGTGCGCGGAGATTTATGTTTTATTATGTTGATTAGGTCCACGCCGTCTCCGTCAGGTAGAGAAACTCGTACTGCGTGCTGCGAAAGACGCCGTTATAGCGGTCGACGATGGGACGCGTCGCCTCGATGTAGCGCGTAACATCGCTGCCCGCCGCCATCTGTACCGCCTCGAGGTAGGCGCGGTAGTTCACCACGCGAACAACCTGCCAGCCCAGATCGCCTTTCTCCATGCGCAGCTGCAGCGGAAACTCAAGCCCCGTCCCCTCGTCCACGACGGTCAGCATTGCTACGGCACCGCTCCCGTCGCGCGTAACGTCTCCAATACTGAGGACGCTGGTGTCCCGCAGATGGCTGCACTCCATCAGATACTCAAAGTCGATGCCGAGCTGACGGCCTTTGAGCGCATTCACGCCCTCCGGCTCTGCCCATACAGAATTTTGGACGGCATTCTCGATCGTGTACGTCAGCCCCTCGGCAACACTCCCCTTGATGCGCTGATAAAATTTTCCGGAGGCGCTGCGCTCCGACTCCGACAGTCTCGTGTCGCGCGAAAAGAGCACATAGGTGAGGTCATCGTAGCCCGCGTCCGCAACCGCCGCGATATTCACGCGGCGTTGGAACGCCGCCAGATCATGCTGCTCCACCGCAGCAGCCGCCTGTGCGAGTGCGTACTCGGGACGTTGCATGTAGTAGCCGAGGTACCATGCAATCGCCGCAATCGTCAGGGTGATCAGCCCCGCCGCCATCTTGAATTTTCGTGCGTGTGCCCTGCGCCGCCGTGCGAGCCGCACGCGCCACGCAAATTCATCCAGGGGCATTGCCCCACCTCCCTTCGCACAAATACAAACGCTGTCATTATATCATTGAAGATTCATTTCACGCAACTGTATTGAAACAACCTCGTCATAATCCATCACTCCTTATATTAACAAAATATAAGTTATATTCTCTTATTGACAAAATTATACAAGTCGTATTAATATAAACATAAAAATTGAATATAAGAGGAAATAGGCGTCGAGAGACTTAAACTGGAATTCGGTATAAGCCGAAGCGGTCCCGCCACTGTAA
>NZ_CALHXD010000259.1 GCF_938040115.1 uncultured Campylobacter sp.
GGTGGGCGCCTGATTGGTTCTTGCCTACGGGCGACTGCGGCTACGATAATCCGCTAGTGCCCGAGGGCGTCACGCTAAGCGGCTTTCAAAAGTATCTCGTGGACCTTTACGAGGACGGCTGGTATCTGATCCCATCAAGCAAATTTATGTCGATGGCCGACTGCACGCTGATCGGCTTTGGAGTCTGCTTCGTCGTGCTTGCCGCGATGTTTATTTGCAAAATTTTAACCCTCAAAAAAGCTTAAATCGGTCTAAATTTAGACCGATTTTGCTATACTCGCCGCATGAGAGCCTTACGCGAGCATAATTTTAAAATTTACTTCATCATCATTTTCGCAAGCCTTTTCGTGGTGCTTTTGGGCGTGAAAAACTACGAGGACGCCAAGGCGCAGATCACGGCGCTCGCGGATAAAAACAAGATCGCCGCTAGCGAAAATATGGTCGGAAATTTCTCGTTTTGGCTGGATGAGCGACTGCACTCGCTGGTGCGCGCGGCTAAATTTATGCAAAACGCGGGCATCTCGCAAGACGGCGAAAAGCTCGGCGACTTCATACGACTTTTCAAAGAAAACTCAGCAGAATTTGACGCTTTGCAGTTTTTGCACCAGGACGGAGAAATTTTCGTAGACGGCAAGGAGCTAGAGGGCGACGAGGCGATGCCAAAGAGCCTGCGCACGGGACTTGTGTGGTTTGAGGAGACCAAAAGCACGCTCGCGCCCACGGTAAATTTTATGCAGCGCCATAAAATTTTGGGCGAACCGACGTTAAATTTATGCGTGCCCGTGCTGGACGGCGGCTCGTTTGCGGGGGTGTTTTGCGGCGTGGTGAAGCTGCAAAACATACTAAAAAATATGGAAAAATTTAAGCTCGCGCCCGATTCCTACGCCTTTATCGTCACGCACGGCGGCGAAATTTTAACCCCGATGAAGGACGCGGCGCTAAAAAAGCAGATCGAGGATAAATTTAAAGAGATTTTCCTGCGTGACGAAGATATCACGAGCCTAAATATCGGCTCAAATTTCATCTCCGTCGCCGAGATCCCCACGCTAAACTGGTTCATCGGCGCAGGCACCGATAACGAAAAGGAGCTCGCCGCGCTGCTTAACTCCGCGCTAAAAAACGCCCTCATCCTGCTTTTTGCGTTCGCAGCGCTGGCGCTGGTGGCGAATTTCCTCCATAACTTTATGTATTCAAAAATCAAAAACCTGCAAGACGACTACGAAGCCCTGCTCAAGCACAAAGCCCGTATGAGCGAGGCGGGCGAGCTAATCAGCGGCATAAATCATCAGTTTATCCAGCCGGTTAATTCGCTAAATTTGATGATCTCAAGCCTGCTCATGCTGCAAAAAGACGGCAAGCTAGACGCCGCGACGCTAGAGAGTATGCTGCAAAAGGGGCAGGCTGCGACCGTGCTTTTAAGCGATACGATCGAGATTTTTAGAAATTTTTATAAAAGGAGCGACAGCCCGCAAAAATTTAGCGTGCAGCGCTGCATCAAAGACCTACTAAAGCTCATGCACACTGAGCTTAGCAAAGCAAACATCACGGTAAGCCTGCGCGAGTTTAAAGATGAGCAGGTGACTCAGCGAATGGGCATCGTGCAGCAAATTTTACTCATCCTCATTCACAACGCCAAAGACGCGGTCGTGGAGCGATACAAAGACGAGATCGCCAAGCGGCAAGTTTTTATCGACGTCAAATTTGAAAACGGCATGTGCAAAATATCCGTCACGGACTACGGCAGCGGCGTGAGCAAGGAGCTTCGGGATAAAATTTTAAC
>NZ_CALHXD010000260.1 GCF_938040115.1 uncultured Campylobacter sp.
GCGAGCTTTGCAAAAAATATGGCGCGAATATACAAATCCACGACTTTAAGCGGTAAATTTAGCCACGGGCGTCAAATTTATTTTGGATTTGAACGCCCACGCTATTTTAATTTTGGCGCTAAATTTTGCTTTTTAATGTTAGTTGTGGCGGATTATTCCGCCCATTTCTGTCCGCTCAAGGCAACATTTAGCAAGATCCTAGCACGTATGGCTCTAACCCGCCACAATAGCTGTATTTTTAAATTTACAGTAGCAAGGCTTATTTGCACACTCATCTCAACGCAAATTTTTTAGATACTGGCACGCGCTAAATTCTCCGAGCTTGCAGCCCCGATCGTAAAGTTCTTTGGCGGCATTTTTATTCTTTTCTACACCCATGCCTTTTTCGTAGGCAAAGCCCAAATTTACACAGGCTAGCACGCTAGCACCCGAGCAAGCGTTAGTAAAGAGCACAACGGCTCTTTCGTAGTCTTTTTCTACGCCCTCGCCCTTAAAATAGCAAACCCCAAGATCGGCGCACGAGCCCACGTGCCCGCGCTCGCAAGAGGCCGCATACATCTGCGCCGCCTTTGCCGCGTCCTTTTCTACGCCGCCACCTAGCGCGTAGCTTAGAGCGAGATTATAGCACGCCGTTTCCTCGCCTAGCTTGCAGGCTTTAGCAAACAACTCGTTCGTTTTTTTACCGTCAGGATAGACGCCAAGCCCCTTGCCGTAGCTATACGCTAGGCTCGCGCACCCCTCGCCTACGCCTTTTTCGCAAGCTTTAGCAAAAAGCTCGTTTGCCTTTCTGTGATCTTGCGCCGCGCCCTGCCCGCTTTGGTAAAGTAGCCCCAGATACACGCAGGCTTTGTCCGCACCAAGCCCGCAAGCCTTGTCGTAGTATCGCACGGCTTTTGTAAATACCTTATCAAACTCGTAAAAATACCCAAGTCCCGCGCAATACATCGCGTTTTTCTCGCCGCCTTCATCGCAGGCAAGCTCTAAGTTTTTAATCGCGAGCGAGAGCCTTTTACAAATTTCGTCGTTTCCCTTCTTGCACTCCTTGCTAAGATCGGCTAACTCGCCGCCAAAAGACAGCGCCGCAAAAAACACAAGCAAAATCAAACGTCTCATAAGCTCAAATTTCCTTTCAAATTTTATAAATTTACCGCCGTAAAGCACCGAGACCGAAATGTCCGAAGTATAAATTTAAAAAGATTAAAATTCAAATTTAGCTAAAATCGCTATCAAAAAGGAGCGTAAAATGATCTTTGAAGACGAGCTGATTTTCATCGAGCGAGAAACGAGCGAAATCCCGTGGGTAAAAATTTTTACAAAAACGCCGTTTAAGGAGCTAACCGACTGCGACGAAGCCACGCAAAAAAGGGTTTTTGAAGCGGTTTTAACGACCGAAAAAGTAATGAGAAAATTTTATAATCCCACAAAAATAAACATCGCAAGCTTTGCAAACTACGTGCCGCGCGTGCATTTTCACGTGATGGCGAGGTTTGAGAGCGATAGCTTTTTCCCGGAGTCCATGTGGGGCAAAAAGCAGCGCGAGGGCGAGCTAAATTTGCCTGATTTTGCCGAATTTTCTCAAATTTTAGCGTGCGAGCTAGGCAAAACACGTGAATAAAAAAATACTTCTAACGCTCGCGATCATCGTAGTAGCAAGCGTTTTGGCGGTTTATAAGGCGCGCTGGGACGAGCAGACGCAGACGGAAAATATCAAAAAATTTCTCGACTTTCAAACGCAAATTTTAAATAAAAACATAGAAGAGGAAAAACTCTCCGCGATGACCGTTGCGACGCTGCTAGCGCAAAACGAGCACGTGAAAAAATGTATGAGCCAAAATAATCGTCAGATGTGCTTAGAGACGCTTGGCAAATTTACCAAAACGCTAAGCAAGGTGCCGATTTACGAAAATGCCAAATTTCACATCCATACACCTGAGATGAGGAGCTTTGCTAGGAGCTGGATACCGCTATATAACGACGATCTAACGAGCTTTCGCCACCTGCTAGCCGAGGCTAAAAACGGCGTAGCCGCAGGCATCGAGGTAGGTCGCGCAGGAGTTTTTATTAGGTCCGTCGCGCCGATATTTGAGGATAAAAAGATGCTAGGCAGTATCGAGGTGCTGCTTGATTTTAAGCATTTGAGCGACTTTTTCGCACAGCAAGGGCTAGGCCTTTTCGTGCTGCTCGACGCTAGCGCCGACTCGCCGTATCAAAACAGCAGCGACGAGGGCATCATCGAAGGCTTTCATTTCGTAAATAAGAGCTACGCAAATTTAAACGTCCTGCCGATGCTAAAAGACATCAAATTTAAAAGCGGAGGATTTTATCAGACGGATTCGCACGCCTTTACCATCCAGCCTATGAACGACGCAAAGGGCGAGCGAGTGGGATATTTCGTGATTTATTTTAACTCCGACTCAAAAGAGCGAAATTTAGCAAAACTCGGCGTTTGGTTTGATTAGTCAAGCAGGCTTTTTGAGTACGGCGAAAATTTGTAGGTAAAGACGCTGCCTTTGCCCAGTTCGCTTTTTACGCCATACTCTACGCCGTTTTTCACGCAGATGCTCTGTACGATATTTAGCCCAAGGCCAAAGCCGCCCTGCACGCCATCGTCTCTAACGTAGCGTTTCCAAATTTTACTCGTGTCTTTTATGCCTTCGCCCTCGTCCTCGACTACGAGCACGATTTTACCGCTTTTTTCAAAAAGGCGCAAATTTATTATCCCTCCTTCGCGGCTATATTTTACGGCGTTGCTCAGGTTGTTATCGATCAGTCTGCCCGCCTCTATCTTGCTCATAAAAATTTGCAAATCAGGCTCGATGAAGTCGTAAATTTTGATATTTTTCGCCATCGCGATACCGCGCATATACCGCGCTCGCTCGAGGCAAAATTCGCTCAAATTTAAAATCTCTGGCGGAAATAAAATATATCCGCGCTTGATGTAGTACTCGGTATCCTCGTATGTAACTTGCATCTGCTTTAGAGCCGAGCGCATGCGGGTGACGTATTTGTTATCAAGGCCCAGCATTTCAAGGTTTATTCCGATGACCCCCAGCGGCGTTTTTAGCTCGTGCATCGCGTCGTTAAAAAAGTTATTCATATATTTTTTAGCGTCTTTATATGGCTTTATCCCGCTAACAAACGACAAATAAAGCGCGAAAAATACGACCACGAGCGCAAACGCTAGAGTTAGAGCCGTGACGAATAAAATCCTAGCCGCGTTTTGCTTTTTGGCTAGCACGAGATAATAAAACTCGCCGTCCGCGCGAAAATAGGTCTTGTAAAAAAGATGCCCGTTTTCTTGCCTG
Organism: uncultured Campylobacter sp.; assembly: GCF_938040115.1. Taxonomy (GTDB): domain Bacteria; phylum Campylobacterota; class Campylobacteria; order Campylobacterales; family Campylobacteraceae; genus Campylobacter_A. Next base: position 3,306 of record NZ_CALHXD010000260.1, read on the forward strand.
GTGATAAATTTTAAATCGCTCGGGCGCGCGTCTAAATTTGAGACGACTTGCTTTTCTTTGAGATCAAAAACGCCGTATCTATAGGTGAGCGAAATGGGCAAAGTCTCGTTTTTATCGAGCGCTTTGCGGATTTTGCCCTCGTATTCTAGCAGCTCGAACATATTTTTCGAGTATTCGTCTTTGGAGCTTAAATTTATAATCTCGTAGCTTTGAAATATAAACAAAGCCATGATGATAAAAGTGGCTAAAATAGGGATTTTAAGATTTTGAAACATCTATCTTATAGCCTAGTCCGCGCGATGATTTTATAAACTCCGGAGTCGTTTTTTGACGGATTTTTAGTATGTGCATGCGCACGTCGGCGGGGTCTATTTCCTTGTCGTTCCATACCTCGGCGCGCAGCCGCTCGATGCCTACGAAGCTGTTTTTATGAAATAGCAAACACTCGATGATAGCAAATTCTCTCGTACTTAGCTCAACCGCTTCGCCTTTAAATTTGAGCCGCTTTTTAGCCGTATCGAGGCTAAAGTTTTCATCGATCGCGATCAAGTTTTTATCGTCTCTGCCGTGATATTTTCGCATTAGCTCGTTTACTCTAAATTTTAGCTCGGCTAGCTCAAAGGGCTTTTTTAGATACTCGTTACAGCCCAGCTCGTATCCGACCGCCATATCGTCTATATCCACGAGCGAGGTCATTATCATTATGGGCGTTTCACAGCCGATATCTTTGGCGTATTTTATCACCTCGTGTCCGCTGATATGCGGAACCTTGATATCAAGGATTAGCAGGTGATAAAAGCCCGCCGCTATCTTATCGCAGGCGATCTTGCCGTCTGGCGCCTCATCGACCTCGTAGCCTAGGCTTTCTAGGTATTCGCTAACGCTCTCACGATATACGAAGTCGTCTTCAAGCAGTAAAATTTTCATAAATTCTCCGAATTTTATCGCAATATTTTAAGGGAGATGATAGCTAAAAATGATTTTGGATCGTCTGAATTTAAAAAGGCTCGGCGAGTTTACCGAGCCTAATGCGTATAGTTTAGTCTAAATTTCACGCGCCCGTGAAAACTTGACCGGCATAAACTATATAGTATCTTAGCATCACGACGCCGCAGATAACTACAAGAGAGTTTGCTATGATGTAGCCCACTCTATAAGCGTGATTTTTAAGAGCCGTTAGCGCTATGGTGATAGGGGTCAAAAGTCCGATACCCACGACACCTATCCAGAATATTAACGCGTATTGTCCGGTGCTTAAAGCTTGTTTTGCGGCGACCGCGCTAGCTCCGCCCTCGAAATATAGTCCCAAAAATAGTATAGCTATAAGCGGTATCTCGAAAAGTACGGCGCGCAAGTCCATAACCAAAAGATACTTCACGTTGTCTTCGTTAAGAAGATGTTTGAAGCACAAAAGGCCGACTAGGATGTTTGTCGCTACGCCTGAGCTAAAGCCTGATGTTAGGAACAAGATCGGCAGAATCGGCGTGTTCCAAAGCGGAAGCTTCGTAATCGCGCTAAGCAAAAAGCCCGTATATATACCTACGCCGATCGCAAGGCAAAAAAGCGCCATCTCGACTATCTTTGAAAGCGGCGCAAAAGAGCGAATCAGCCTAGAAATAGGACGTAAAATCGCTAGAATTTTATACTTTTCTATCTCTTCTTCGAAAATAATCACCGCAAAAAGATAAGCTAGCGGCGTATAAAGCAGCAATAACGCAACGCCGATAGACATAACCGAACCGAAGTTATACTTAATCAAAATCCAGTAAAAACTAAGCGGTTTGCCAAGGTCAAGCACCAAAAGCGCAAGGCCCACGGTGATCGTTATAGGAGCCACTAGAGCGCCCGCCTTTACCATCGCGTCCCAGATGCTGCCGTCTTGTTTTTTGTGGTAGTTCCACTTAACAAGCAACGCAACCATCATCGCGCCTGCGGACAAACCCGCCAAAAATAGATAAACCGCTATCGGCCACGGCCAGTAAATTTCATTATATTGCGCTACGCTTCCCCACATATTATTCATGGCTTCCTCCTTTGCGGTTAGCTATCATAGCAAGCTTGGGTTTGGTTTTAAGCTCGGCTTTAGGATAGTAGTGAGATTTGGTATTTAAAATTTTACTTACTTCGCTGTTTGGATCGTTTATATCGCCAAATGCCAAAGCATCGGTCGGACAAACGGTCACGCACGCAGGCTGCTCGCCAATGCTCACTCTAGTTTCAAAGCAAAACGTACATTTGCCTATCTCGCCGGTTTTTGGCTCGACGTAGCGAGCGTCGTAAGGACAGGCTAGGATGCAGTATTTGCAAGATACGCAAGTAGAGTGATCTAGCAGCACGATACCCTCAGCCGTCTGAAAGCTAGCTCCCGTAGGACAAACCGCCACGCACGGAGCGTCCTCGCACATCACGCAACTATGTCTGCTAAAGTCGGTTTTTAAATTTGGAAATTTGCCCTTTATCTGCGAATGGACTTGAAGTCTAAAAACGCCTCTAGGCACTTCGTTTTCGCTCCTGCAAGCCACCGAGCACGCTTGGCAGCCTATGCAGAGGTTTTCGTCATGTATCATTCTATACGCTTTTTTCATCTTTTTTCCTTTACGCTTTTATTATCTTGACGCCGACGTTTCGCACCATCGTAGAGGCGACGGGGCCGATCACGGTAGGATCTAGCAGCTTGCTTTGATTCGTTCCTACGCCGTTCGTACGCTTTAGTCCCGCGCTTTCGTGACCAAAACCGTGATAGACGAAAAGCGTATCCTCCCTGATGCCTTCAGTCAGCATCACGCTTGCTTTTTCTTTTGCGGTTTTGCTTTGAAGGGTTATCTTATCGCCGTCTTTTAGCCCGTATTTTTTCGCGGTATTAGGGTGTATCCAGACGGGCGCGCTACTAATCAGGTCGTTTAAAAATTCGACGTTTTGCGTGTGGCCGTTGGTGTGTATCGGCGTTTTGCCGCTCATTAGGCAAAGCTCCTCGCCGAAAAATACGTCCATGCCCTCGGCGTTTAAGCAGCCGTATCCCGGAAACTGCTTTTCGACCTTTTCGCTAAAGAGCTCGATCTTGCCGCTATCGGTTTTAAATTTGACCTGCGACTCCATCAGCCCATCTTCGCCGACAAACTGCGCCGCGCTAGGAAATTTTTTGGTAAATTCTTTTACGCTATCTTTTTCTCTAAACAAAATCCCCGGCACCTTCCACGTGACGTAGCCGTCTTTAACCAGCTTTGCTAAAAGCTCGGCGTTTCCCTTTACTTGTTTGATTCTCCACTCGTCCATCGTATTTGAAGTATATAGCTCGTCTATTTTCATCCTGCGGGCTAACTCCCTAAAGATATCGTAGCCGTTTTTAGTATCGCCGACGGGATCTACGACCTTATTTCTTATCATATACGCAGGTTTTTGGCTCGACTTATCCTCGATGCCTTCGTCGCGCTCCAGATAGGTGCTCTCAGGCAGTATCACGTCCGCCCATATCGCAAAATCGCTCATATAAATATCCGAACAAACGATAAAATCAAGCTTTTTAAGACTTTCTATCGTAGTTTCCGTGCCCGCGACGTTTATAGGATGATTAAATCTTATGCTAAACCAGCCTTTTACCGGATAAGGCTTCTGGCTTAATATAGCTTGCGGAATTTGCATCAAAACGCCGTGACTCCTGCCGACGAATTTATTTACCCCGTCCTCGCCCGCGCCGTCTATCCTAGGGGTTTTAGGCACTTTTATCGCGGCGTCCGGGTTCGTGATCTCGGGGATTAGCTCTTCGCCTGCTAAAGTATTATATAGCTTAGCCTTTTTGCCGCCGAAAATTCCGCCCTTTTTCTCCCAGTTGCCCATCATCGCGTTTGCGGTCATTATAGCTCTAGTGCGGATATACTCAGCTCTAGTGGTAGTCGTGTTGTGGCCGAAGTCGATGATGACCTTAGGCGCCGCTTTCCAAATTTCTCCGGCGATACGCTCAACCGTTTTTGCAGGTATTCCAGTGATCTTTTCTTGCCACTGCGGAGTGGTGTCTTTAGTCGCCTCTACGACTTTATCAAATCCGATCGTAAATTTCTCTATAAATTCTTTATCGTAAGTGCCGTTTTTGATCCACGTGTGGATGAGGGCTAAAACAAATGCCAGATCGGTGCCCGGTTTTACGGGTAGCCACTCGTCGGCTTTTGAGGCTACGACGCTAAAGCGCGGATCTAAAACTAGCAGCTTCGTATCTTCTTTAGCGGCCATCTTAGCCAGCTTTTTAGCGTCGGCGATGACGATACCCTCAAAAAGATTGTGCCCGAAATTTACGACGTATTTTGCGTTGCCGAAGTCTCTTTTTAGCTTCGCATCTCCGTACATATGCGTACAAACCATCTGATAGGTTACGGGACAACAAGATAGGTGCGAGAAGCAATTAGGCGAGCCGTATGCGCTGGCAAAGGTCGTCATTAGCTTGTGCGTTTGGCTTGATTTTGCCGTAAACACAAAGCTCTCCGGCCCGTATTTTTCCTTGATTTCTAGCATTTTTTTAGCGACTAGATCTAGCGCCTCGTCCCAGCTCGCCTCTCGCCACTTGTTTTCGCCGCGCTCGCCTACTCTGATGAGCGGTTTTACGATGCGCTGCGGATCGTAGAGTTGATTGTGCCCGCTGCCGCCCCTTGCGCACACGGAAGTCGCCGTGCCGCTTACCTTGCCGTTGCCTTGGATGAAGACGTTTTTGCCGTCTACAACCTTGGCCTCGATAGGACAGCGAGAAGAGCACATCTCGCAAAAACTATAAACGGTCTTATCGCCGCCTTCTAGCGCTTTGGCGCCGACGGCGCCTAAAGTACCGGGCGCGTAAGTCATAGCAAGCAAGCCCGTGGCGGTGGATGCTTTTAAGAAATTTCGCCTCGAAGTATCCATTTTTTCTCCCTTTTTGAAATAAATTTACCGAAATCTTAAATAATCAACGTAAATTATACGTAAATTTTTCGTATCAATATAAATTTTAATTGATAACGATTATTTCGTTTTTTAGGGGAAAAGCTTAAATTTAATTTCAAATTTGTCAAATTTACAAATATCAAATTTTAACGGATGATGATATTTGAGCTGCTGTTTGCTTAAATTTATAACTTAAAAAGTATTCTTGCGATTTCCGTCAAAAATTATTTTAATTTTATTTGTATATAATTCGCGTATTTTTTCAAAAAGGCAAATTTAATGAAAAAGCAAATTTACATCATTCACGGCTACGACGCCTCGCCGCAAAGCCACTGGTTTTCTTGGTTTAAAGAAAAGATGCGCGGCCTTGCCGAGGTGGAAATTTTAAAGATGCCAAACCCGCAAACGCCAAAGCTAAACCAGTGGCTAGAAACGATGAAGCAAAACGTAAATTTAGGCGAAAATTCATTCATCATCGCTCACAGCCTGGGCACGATAACTAGCTTAAATTTTCTTAGCGGTTTTGCAAATTTGCCCAAATTTGGCGGTCTAATCCTAATCTCACCATTTGACGGGCCGATTAAGGAATTTGCGATTTTAGATGAGTTTTGCGAGCCGCAAATCGCCTACGAAAAGATAAAATCAGCGACGAATTTTATAAAAGTAATAGCCGCAAAAGACGACTATATCGTGCCTTGCGAGCTTAGTCTAAAGGTAGCGCGAAATTTAGACGTGGCACCTGATATATTTGAAAAAGGCGGACACTTTATGAGCGCGGACGGCTTTAACGAATTTGAGTTTATATTAAATTTATTTAAATTTAAAGACGAAAAATTATCATAAAATAATAACTAAAAAGTAAGATTATTTAAAAAAAATTACTATAATGTGCATTTTGATTTACTAAATTTATGTTCAAGGATCTGTTTTGAGCGAGTTAAAATCCCTATTTTTCAGTATGACGTCGGCCGTCGTGCTACTTATTATATTTGCTATCGGTAGCGGCGCGGCGACGATAATAGAAAGCTACTACGACACAAAAAGCGCGTGGGCAGCGGTTTACGGAGCGAGTTGGTTTGCTTTGGTGCAGGTGCTTTTAGGTATAAATTTAGCTTACAATATTTTCAGATATAACCTTTTAAGAAAAGAAAAACTGCCCGTTTTGATATTTCACGTTAGCTTTTTATTTATGCTGCTTGGAGCCGCGATGACGCGATATCTTGGCTTTGAGGGCAACATCCACATCAGGGAAAACGAAACCTCAAACGCGGTATTCGGAACCGTTTCTAGAATAGAAATCGCAGCCGAAAAAGACGGTCAAATTTACTCAAACTCAATCCCAAAACAAATCACTTCCGTCGGCTCAAACGACTTTAATTTACCTCTTGAAATCGCAGGCAAAAAAGCAAATTTAACCTTTGACGGATACTACAAAAAGGCCGAAACCGAGTACTACGAAGCAGACAAAGGCGAGCCGCTCGTTAGGCTTGCGGTCTCAAGCCCGGACTCAAAAGAAGAAATAAGCCTGCAAGCCGGCGAAACTCGCGAGGTGGGCGGCGTTAGCTTTGCATTCGACGCGCAGCCGCTACTTGAAAATTTCGTCAAAATCGAGCTAAAAGATGGCAAATTTTATCTAACTTCAAACCAAAATATCGGCTACTTTACGATGGCGACGAATGAAAAAGGCGAGTACGAAAAAGACAAAGCGACCGAGTTTTTACCGATGCAGCTCTATACGGTCACGGATGTAAATTTCGTACCAAAATCATTGCTAACAAAAGCTGCCAAACGAGTCGTGAGTAAAAACGGCGAGTATGACGCGTTGGTTGCAAATTTGACGTTTGACGGCCAGACGCAGCAGCTTATGCTCTACGAAAACAGCTACATACCAGCTAAAGCCAGGATCGACGGCGTACTTTTTAACGTTTACTGGGGCTCAAAGATGGTCGAGCTTCCATTTTCGTTAAAGCTTGAAGACTTCGAGCTTAAGCGCTATCCGGGTTCAAATTCGCCGATGAGCTATTCTAGCGACGTCATCGTCGAGGACTCTAGGAGCGGAAACTACCCGTATAAAATTTACATGAACCACGTACTAGATCACGACGGATATAGATTTTTCCAAAGCAGCTACGACCAAGACGAGCTTGGCACCGTACTATCGGTAAACCGCGACCCAGGCAAGATTCCGACCTACATCGGCTACTTTTTGCTAGGACTTGGGCTATTTTTCAACATCGTAAATCCTCGCTCGCGCTTTAGAAAACTAGCTAAAATGATAAACGAAGACGCCGTTAAAAAAGTCGCGAGCTTTGTGCTATTAGCCTGCTTTGCGGTATTTGCTCCGAGCAAAATCTACGCGGCCGATAACGCTAGAAATATCGATGCAAACCACGCCAAAGAGCTATCTACGCTCATCATCCAAAGCGCCGACGGCAGAATGAAGCCTTTTGACACCGTAGCAAGAGAAATTTTAAACAAGATCCACCGCAGCGATACGCTAGACGGCCTAAATGCAAACCAAGCCATACTTTCGATGATGGTAAACGCCCCGTACTGGCGCGACGTGCCGATAATCTATGTCGGAAATAAAGAGCTAAAAAAACTAATCGGCATAGACGAAAAGGCTAAATACGCGAGCTATAACGACTTTTTTGCGAGCGATAAAGACGGTAAAATCATCTACAAACTAAACAAATTTGCCGAAGCCGCAAACCGCAAAACTCCAGGCGAGCGAGGCACGTTTGATAAAGACTTGCAAAAAGTCGATGAGCGCCTAAATATCCTTTATATGGTATTTATAGGCGAAGTCTTTACTATGTTTCCAAAGATGGACGACCCGAACAACAAATGGTACGGTATAGCCTCAGCCATGATGTATCTTCCTAAAAACGAGAGCGAACCGATTGGCAGGATGTTAAGAAGCTACTTTACTAGCGTTGCCGAAGCTACAGAAAACAACAACTGGCGCCGAGCGAATCAAGCTCTAGCCGAGATCAAAACCTATCAGCAAGAACACGGTAAAGCGGTCATCCCGGGCGAAAAACGCATCGAGATGGAGCTGTTTTTTAACGAGTATAAAATTTTCGAGTCGCTAACGCCGATATATCTTTTGGCTGGGTTTGGGCTTTTATGCTTCGTGTTTGCTAAGATGGCAAGGCCTAAACTAAACATCAAATGGCTATTTGGTATCGTTTACGGCGTAAATATCTTGGCGTTTTTGCTGCATACTTTCGGTATCGGCATACGCTGGTATATCGCCGAGCACGCACCGTGGAGCAATGCCTACGAATCGATGATCTACATCGCTTGGGCGCTTAGCTTATCAGGTCTAGTGTTCTCACGCCAAAGTCCGATAGCTATGGCTCTAACCTCGATTTTAGCGGGCATTACGCTATTTGTCGCGCACCTTAGTTGGATGGATCCGCAGATCACCACTCTAGTGCCTGTGCTTCAGAGCTACTGGCTAACGATCCACGTTTCAGTCATCACGGCTAGTTACGGATTTTTGGGACTTTGCTCGCTGCTGGGTATGTTTACGCTCGTACTTTTTGCTATGCAAGGCGGTAAAGAGCATAAGGAAATTTCGCGAAATATCCTAGAAGCCACGCGCATAAACGAGATGGCGATGATACTGGGCCTTAGCCTGCTTACGATGGGAAATTTCCTAGGCGGCGTGTGGGCTAACGAGAGCTGGGGTCGCTACTGGGGCTGGGATAGCAAGGAGACGTGGGCGCTTGTTTCTATTTTAGTTTATGCAGCGGTTTTACACATCAGATTTATCCCTAAACTAAACAGCCAGTACGCATTTGCCGTGACTTCGATGTTTGCTTATTGGTCGATCATAATGACCTATTTTGGCGTAAATTTCTACCTAAGCGGCATGCACTCATACGCTGCAGGCGAGCCGATACCGGTGCCGACTTTTGTGTGGGTGGGCGCGCTTTTGATGGTCTTGATAGCTGTTGTGGCGTATTTTAGAAAACCAGATAAAACGGTGAAACTATAATGAATCAAACTACGATAGTAATAATTTTAGCGACGATTCTTTTGATGCTCGTCGCTTCCCTTATTTTTATGGCGGTTAAGCTAGGTAGCGACAAAATCGCGGCCAACAATGCGGCAAAAGAAGCCGCCAATCGAGGCATCACACTAGATGATTTACTCGCCGTAGCAAACGATCCAAGCACTAGCAAAAATAAGTTATTTTCTATTTTGAGGACATTTTATTCAAATTTTAGGTTACCGCCTAAAAAAGACGGCATAGCGCCCGAGGATGCAAAAGAGTATTTAAATTTTATTCTAGCTATAGCTTCACATAAAAATGCCGACGCCAAACTAATAGCTTTTATGACTAACGAACTAAAAAAGAAAAATCCTGAATACGCAAGAGAGATCGATGCCTACGAGCAAAAAGGTATGTCGCAAACAAAAAAATAAACTCTAGCTAATTTATTTTGTTTTAAATTTACTATTGAGTTCTGATTTTAGATAACCAAAGACTCCCGTAAATAGCCCCCCCCTAAAAACACACAAACTAATATAGAGTACTTAGGCGGTAAATTTTAACGGGATTTGATTTTAATAACCGCCTAAAAATCGCCAAATAAACTTACTTCACAAACGGCAGCTCAAATTTAATCCACTCATAGTCAAGTCCGATTTTCGTCACAGCCTCGTAGCAAATCGCGCTAAGAAGCCCCGCAAAAAGCCCCGCGACCATATCGTCGCCCATCACGCCCAGCCCGCCTTTTACGTTTTTGTCGATGCGGCCGATCACGGAAGGTTTCCAGATATCAAACGCTCTAAAAAACAGGACCGAGAGCGCAAACTGCACCGCCGTAGCGCCGCTGATAGAAATCGCCAGCCAAACGCCTGCAACCTCGTCTATCACGATGCTGCCGTGATCGTGCACGCCGGTTTTTGCTTCATAATCGTCGATAATCTTGATGCTATACAAAAAAAGGCAAATCGAAACCAAAAATAGCGTGGAAGCGGGCAAAAACATCAAAAATCCATACGCCGCTACCGCACCCGCAATAGAGCCCACCGTACCGGGGGCCTTAGGGCTCAGCCCAGCGCCAAAAAAAGTTAAAAATAATCTTTGCATAATTTCCCTTGAAATCAAATTTAAATCATAATCGGTGCATTTTTACTCGCCGATTTTTAGTGCGATTTTAGCAAATTTAACGCGCAAATTTCAAAATTCGGACGCCAAATTTTTGCGGATTTCGGATATTTTCAAATTTGAAGGCAAAAAGCGTTAAATTTATTAGATTTTTACAACCGCAAATTTTACTTTGTATTTTTAGCTCTCAAATTTTGATGGCAACCATACCATCCGTCCAAACCCGCACCTTAAAAAGTCAAATTTGACGCCAGTCGCAGCGCGAAGACTTACGCCAAACAAACTGCGATCGCCGCCATGCGCCATAAATACCAAGTATCAAATTTTAGAGTTTTTGCGGTGCGGGTCTAGGCGAGTAAAATTTGCAAATTTGAACGTAAAAGCCAAGATAAGGCACAAGCGCTCGCAATGCCAACATAAAGC